>NZ_NFIB01000039.1:0-20103 GCF_002159385.1 Flavonifractor sp. An52 | reverse complement strand
TGGCCCATCTTCTCCTCCATGTGCATACCGATCTCGTCGAACTTGGTGCGCATCAGGGAGTGGCCGGACACGGGGGTGAAGTCGTCCCGGTGCATGACCTTGGGCACGTGGTGGCTGGCAATGCTCCGCCAGTGGGTGATGCCGGTGGCGCAGTGCTTGTAGCCGCCGGAGTAGCCGCCGTAGGGGTTGCCCTGGGTGTGGCCGATGAGGATGGGAATGTCGCAGTCAAAGACATACTTGTTCATCAGCACGGGGTCGCCCCGCTTGGTGGTGCCCAGGTCCACCATGTGCTCATAGTCCTCGGAGTCATGGCTGGTGATCTGGTTGGTCCAGTAGAACTCGTTGAACAGCTCCTCGCCCAGGATCTGCTTCATCTCGGACACGGTGGCACGGGGATGCAGGCCGTTGGAGAACATGAACAGGATGTCCTTCTTCTCCACGCCGGCGGCGTACAGCTCATCCAGGCAGGCCCGGATGGACACCTTCCGGTGGGAAGTGGGCTGGCAGCCGCCCTTCACGATGTCGGGGATGACGAAAACCACGGTCTTGCCGGGAGCGGCCAGCTCCTTCAGAGGAGGCATACCCATGGGGTTGCGGATGGACTCCAGGGTGGCGTTGTACAGGCTGTCCCAGTCCTGGGGCAGGCACTCAGGGTCGGGCACGGTGGTGCCGGGGATAAACACGTCGGTGTTGTCGGGCAGCTCAGCGCTCATCAGGCCGTGGCCGTATTCAAAATCAAGCTTCATGTGTGCTCTCCTTATTTCCCAAGATAGGTCTTGATGATCTCCAGATACTCGTCGGGGTAGAAGCCGATCTCACCCTGGAACCGGGTCAGGGCGATGAGGCCGCCGTCAATCTCGTCGATGGAGGCCAGCATCTCGGCGTTGTCCACCTTCAGGCCGCCGCCGTACACCACGTCCAGACCGCCGGTCACTTCCTTAACAAACTTGGCGATCTTGGTGATATACTCCTTGCCAGCGGGGGTCTTGCCGGGGCCGATGGACCAGATAGGCTCGTAGGCGATGACCACCTTGGAGGTGTCCACGCCGTCCAGGCCGATCTTCAGCTGATCGCCCAGCACCTGCTGCCACTGCTCCTGCTCCTCGCTCTTCTCGCCGATGCAGTAGAGCACACTCAGGCCCTGCTCGATGGCCAGCTTGATCTCCTGGTTGAGCAGGCGGTTGACGGCGGCGGTGTCGGTGACGCCGGCCTCAGCCAGCACGCCCATCTTGTCGTTGCGCTCCTCGCAGTGGCCGATGATGGTGGAGGTACACCCCATGGCCTTCACGATGGAAGCGGGACGGTTGGTGGTGAAGGCGCCGAAGTTGCCGCCCACAGCGGTGTTCATGCGGTAGACGCTCTGGGAGCCCACCTGCACGGGGCTGTTCTCACACTGGGCAGCCACAGCGCCCAGGATGTGAGCCTCGGGGAAGTACTGGACGAACTCCACCTGGTTGGGATCGTAGTGCTTCAGACCCTCCTGGGTGTGCTCCACGATATACTTGCCCCAGTCAGCCACGGGGGCGATGCGGTTGACGCCGCCGAACTCCACGGGCACGTCAAACCGCTTCAGATTCAGATACAGATGCTTCATTCCGGCCACTCCTTACTTCTTGTAGAAGGCGATCATGTCCTCCAGGGACTTCTGCTCCACCAGAGGAGCCTTGCCGTAGGAGCCGAAGTTGACGATCAGGGAGCCCACAGCCTCCTTCACGCCGGCCTCCACCCGGCTCATCAGCAGGGCCACGTCGTCGTCGGGCACATTGCCGGTGAGGACGGTGTCCATGATGGGCGGGAAGAACACGCGGGGATCGAAGGCGGACTTCTTCTCCTCCAGCAGGGCGTACACGCCGCCGATGGAGGGGCTCTTCTGCAGCTCGGGCTGGTTGGCGAAGAGCTCCTTCATGTTGCGGGTCACGGCCAGACGGATGTCGGTGTCCACGTTGATCTTGCGGATGCCGCAGGGGATGGCAGCCATCAGCTCGTCCACGTTGATGCCGTAGGCGTTCTGGATATCACCGCCCAGGTCGTTGATCTCCTTAACGATGTACTGGGGCACGGTGGAGGAGCCGTGGGACACCAGGGCGCAGAAGATGCCCAGGCGGTTGATGCACTCCTTGATGGCGATGGGGATCTCCTTGCGGAGCTTGGCGTCCTTGCCCTTGTTGGCGCCGTGCTGGGTGCCGTAGGAGATGGCCAGGGCGTCCACGCCGGTCTTCTGGATGAACTCCACAGCGTCCAGGGGGTTGGTGTAGGTGGAGGTGGCGGCGAACACGTGGTCCTCCTGGCCGCCCAGCACACCCAGCTCGCCCTCAACGGACACGCCGCGGGCGTGGGCATACTTGACCACCTCACGGGTCAGCTCGATGTTCTGCTCCAGGGGCAGAGAGGAGCCGTCGATCATGACGGAGGTGTAACCGCCCTCGATGGCGGCCACGCAGGAGTCAAAGTCCTTGCCGTGGTCCAGGTGGAGCACCACGGGGATGGGGGAGTTCTCGCCGTACTTCTTCACGGCGTTGGCGATGTTGCGGGCGCCCTTCTTCTTGTCCTCCAGGGTGCCGTTGGCAAAGTCCACCCGGCCGCCCATGAAGGCGTTGGCCAGGTCGGCGCCCTGCAGGATGGCGGGGGAGCGGAAGGTCTCGTGCATCTCGATGACGGCCTTGGCCTGGGCCACGGCATTCACGTTAAAAGCGCCCTGGGCGTAGTTGTGCTGCTCAGCGGCTTCCATCAAAGGTCTCAGGGGTACCAAAGGCATAATAAGTTCCTCCTTAATTCTCTCCGGCGTATACGTTGACGCCGGCCACATAGGTTGCAGTTACATTCAGATCTTGGTCCAGAACCACCAGATCGGCGTCCTTGCCGGGGGCGATGGAGCCCTTCCGATGGTCCATACCGATGAGGCGGGCAGGATTTGCAGTCAGCAGGGGGAGCACCTTTTCCACGCTCTCCCCGGTGAACTTCACCAGGTTCTTCAGGGCCTGACCGGTAGTCAGGGTAGAACCGGCCCGGACGCCGTTAGAGGCCAGCTTGGCGTCGCCATCCTCCACCACCACGTCGTTGACGCCCAGCTTATAGTGCCCGTCGGGCAGACCGGCGGCCTGGATGGAGTCGGTGACCGCTACCACCTTGTCCCAGCCCTTGCAGGCCAGGAGCATCCGGACAGAGCCGGGATGCAGGTGGCGGCCGTCGCAGATGGCCTCACAGCACACGGGGCGCTCCAGGACCGCGCCCATAATACCGGGACGGTGCTGGTGGAACAGACCCATAGCGTTGAAGGTGTGGGTGCAGCAGGCGGCTCCCGCGTCAATGGCGGCACAGGAGGTCTCGTAGTCGGCCCCCGAGTGGCCGATGGCCACGGTGGTGTGGCCGGAGATCTCCCGGATCATATCCACCACGCCCTCCACCTCGGGAGAGACGGTGATATACCGGACAGCGCCCTCGGCGGCCTGCTGATACTGCCGGAACAGGGCAGGATCACCCTTCCGCAGCAGATGCTCTGGCATAGCGCCTTTGTAAGCAGAGCAAAGGAAGGGGCCCTCCAGATGGATGCCCATAAGCTGAGCTCCGGTGATGGGAGCCGCCATGGCGGCTTTGGCCTGGTCAATGCACCACAGGGTCTGCTCCGGGGTATCGGTGAGGATGGAGCACAGCCAGCCGGTGGTGCCGTTCTTGGCGAAGAACTTACCGATCTTGGCCAGGTCCTGGGCGGTGGCGGCATTCACGTCCACGCCGTCGCCGCCGTGGGTGTGCAGGTCCAGGAAACCGGGGACCAGCAGCTTGCCGCCCAGGTCCACCACCTCATCGGCCTTGCCGGAGAAACCGGCTACCCGGCCGTCCTGCACCAGCAGGTCGGTGTCCTGGAACTGGCCGTCTACATAGACCTTGCCATTGGTAAAGAGGGTTCGTTTCATAAGATACCTCAGAAGGGCTGGCCGGCGGCCAGGGAATTGGTGAAGATGATGGCGTCGGGGTGGTTCTGCAGCAGGCTGGCGGGGAAGTGAGCGGTCACCTCGCCGTAAGCGGCCTGACGGACCACGGAGCGGTGCCACTCGCGGAACACGCCCAGACGGACCTTGCGGGCGCCCAGGATCTGCTTGATGCCGATGGTGACGGCACGGTGGGGCATGGCATCGATGGCGCCGCAGCGATCGCCGATGGCGTTGGCGGTGCGGGTCTCGGGATTCAGGGACAGGGCCCGGGTGCCCTGAGCGGCAAACTCCTCGGCGGTCATGTCCTCACGGGACTCGTTGAAGGCCAGATGGCCGTTGATGCCGATGCCGCCGAAGGCGATATCCACACCGCCCAGCTCCTCGATGAGGCGATCCACATAGCCGGGATCGGCGGGGTTGGGGAACACCCGCTGCTCGGGGGGCATGAGCAGCTCCTCGTCGATCTTGGTGTACACAGTGCGCTCCATGAAGCCACGGAAGGACAGGGGGCTCTCCTTGTCGATGTAGGTGTCGTCGTCATTGAGATACTCGTCCATGTTGATGAACCAGCAGTTCTTCAGGCTGATCCGGTCCCGGTTCACCAGGCGAACAAAGATGGGATACTGGCCCACAGGACCCACGGGGCAGATAAAGACGGTCTTTTCGCCCTTCTCGTTGTGAGCCTTGATGGTGTTGATCATCTCCATGGCGATCTCATAGAACACCTCGCCGGAGTCACCCAGCTTAACGACGGGAATCTTGGCATCTTTGCCCAGGTCCTGGGCGGAAATGTGATAATAGTCCATGTGGATCTTCCTTTCTATGGTTCTATGGCGGTATATCAATGGTTAAAACAGGTGGGTTACATTCAGGTCCCGGATGATATCCACAATCTCCTTGGTCCGGGTGCAGCCAAACTTACGCAGCAGGCTTTTGATCTGGGTTTTAACGGTAACAACCTCCACGCACCGTTCCGCGGCGATCTCCTTGATTTTCTTGTCCTCCAGCAGCAGCCGAACCAGGTCCCGCTCGGCGGCGGTAAGCTGGGAGACTGTGCTGATGAAAAAGAGCAGGGACCGCTCCGAGGTGCGCAGGCGGGAATACTCCTTGAGCAGCAGGTTCTGGATCTTGCCGTCCAGCATGGGCTGCCCGGCATAGGCACTGCGGATATGCTGGAGCAACTCCTCATCCTCGCAGCCTTTCACGATGTAATCCACCGCTCCCGCGCCCATGGAGGTGAGGATCATGTTATCGGTCTCGTGGGCAGTAAGGAAGAGGATCTTGGCCTCATGCTTCTTCTCCAGGATGTGCTCGGTGGCCTGGATGCCGGCGGTAGTAGTCTCCATCTCGATATCCATAAGAACGAGATCGAAGTCGGTCTCCAGGGCCAGAGCCTCGATCTCCTTTCCGCTGGCGGCACTGCCCACCACGGTCATATCTTCCTGTTGATTGAGGACGTCGCACAGATCCTCCCGGATCAGGTCAAAGTCCTCGGCGACCAAAATGCGTATCATGCTTTCTTCCTTCCTGCCTCAGTCGGGCAGTACCATAGCGGGGCAGCAGGACGAAGAAGGAGGCTCCTCCCTCCGGCCGGTTCTCCACCCGCAGGGAACCCAGGTGGCTGCGCACGATGGTACGAACATGGTACAATCCCATGCCCCAGTTGAAATTGCTGTTCTTACTGGAATAGAAGGGCTCAAAAATGTGTTTGAACTCCTCCGCCTTGATGCCGGGCCCATGGTCCTTGACCTCCAGGACAGTATACAACCGCTCCTGGTGACTGATCAACTCCACCGGCCTGGCCTCCTCATATCCGATGGTGGCCTCCCAGGCATTGGTGAGCAGGTTATACAGGGCCTCGCTCAGATAATTTTCGTCGGCCAGCACCTGAACCTCCCGGTCCATCAGCGCCCTGACCCGGCCATCGGGATACTTCTTGCGGAACCGGTCCAGGGTGATCTCCTCCAGGCGGCCCAAGGTCACCGGCACCAGGCGTACCGATTTGGCCTTGACCGTGCGGTAGAGCTCCTCCGAGCGGCTAATGAGCAGCTCATTGTTGTCAAACAGGCTGTCGGCGTAGCCCCGCACCTTGTCCAGGTCGGGCTCCTCCTTCTGCAGCTCCGCCCGGATGCGCTTGTAGAGCACCCGGTTGGCCAGCAGCTGGTTTTTGATGCTGTGGACAAAGACCGAGGCACCGGTGCGGGCCACATCGAATTTGCGCTCCAGCACCACCTCGTCCCGGTCGGACACAAAGCTGGTCTGGGTATAGCGCAGCAGGCTGCCCAGGCCCAGGATACCGCACACCAGGTTGACTACCACCAGCACCACATAGCCCCCTACGCTGAGGGCAAACTGGAGGTAGCCCACACCTTTGATCCAGGTGTAATCATAACTGTAAAACCGGTAGATCTGCCCCGGGTCCTGGCCGCAGTATATCACATACAGAGTGGCCAGCGCCACCAGAGAGATGACGATGGGCAGAAACTTCCGCCGGGAAAAATGCATGGTGGTGGAGCAATATTCCACAACCAGCAGGCCTACCGCCAGCGCCACATAGCACATGACCCAGATATAAGAGAACTGGACCAGCACGTCCTTGGCTGCCGGCACCTTCATCACCAGGCTCCGATACACACTGGGGTAATAGAGCACCAGGGAAACAATAGGCAGCACCACCACCAGCTTCCGGACCAGCGGCGCTTTCCGCAGGGCGGAGAGCATGGAATACTGGAAGGCCATCTCCAGCAGGAACAGCGGGAACAGATAGCGGCCCAGGGCCACAATGTAGCCCAGCTGTCCCAGGGTAATAAAGCGGTACTGCACCCAGATGCGAATCTTCTGGTTGAAAAACAGGAAGTTCATGACCTCCTGGGACAGACCGCCCTTCTTGGCGATAAAGACCATCAGCCCCACGAAATAGACCGTAAGGCTCAGGCACAGTCCTACCAGCAGCAGGGACTCCAGATTCTTTTTGACGCACAGCACCAGAATGGAGCCGATGAGCAGCCCCACGGCCAACAACAGAAGCATAACTTGTCCTCCTCCAGTTGTGGTTTCCGGTGCTATTGTATCCGCTCACTCCGGCTTTGTAAAGAATCTGTTTACGCGGGAAAGGGGCGGCGGCGGTGTTCCGCCGCCGCCCCTCCTGGGGTCACATTAGTAGTTGCCGGCCTCGGTCATCAGATCGAAGTCCACGTAATCCTCGACGGGGCAGACATCATCTTCGGTGATGGAGCCGCCGTCCAGCAGGTTCTTCTGCTGCAGCTCGTAGTAGCCCTTGACGGTGCCGTCAGCAACGCCTTCCACCACTTCCTTGCCGGTGAGCCAGTCGGCGTCGCCGCGCTGATTGTACATGGTGTCATAGTCCAGAGCGGCCTGAGTGGCGCACCACTGAGCAACCTCTTCGTAGTTGCCGTCAGCAGCGTAATCCATAGCCTTCATCAGAGCGCGGACGAAGCGAACGGCCACGTCGCGGTTCTCTTCCAGGTACTTGGGGGTGGCGATCCAGCTGGCCAGGGACACGGTGGTGTCGGAGAAGGTCATGTTGTCAGCCAGCTTGGTGGTGCCCTCCATGCCCTCCAGGATGGTCAGGCTGTTGGGGGACCAGGTGGCGCAGGCGTCCACGCCGCCGGACATCATAGCGGTCACGATGGAGGGAGCGTCCATGTCCATGGCCTGGATGTCATCCATGGTCATGTTGTGAGCAGTCAGAGCGTTGCGCAGGATATCCTCGCTGGAGGTGCCGGAGGAGTAGGCCACGACCTTACCCTTCAGGTCCTCCACGGTGCTGATGCCAGGGCCGCCGATGAGGGCGTCGCCGTTGGAGATGTGGGACAGAGCGATGATGGTGGCGTTGCCCTGGACGCACAGCTTATGAGCGCCCTGGCCGATGTAGCCGAAGTTCACGGAGCCGTTCTCCATGGCGGCGATGATGGTGGGGCCGTCCTCGAACTGGGTCAGGGTGACGTTCAGGCCCTCTTCCTCAAAGAAGCCCTTCTCCTTGGCGGTCATCAGGCTCCACAGGCCGCCGTAGTTGGGCATATAGCCCACATTGATATCAACAGTCTCAACAGTGGGGGTCTCGGAGTTGCCGGCGGGAGTGCCGGTGTTGCCGGAGGGGGTGCTGGTGGTGTCGCCGCCGCCGCAGGCAGCCAGAGCGCCGCCCAGCATGGCTACGGTCAGGAGCATGGCAAGAAACTTCTTCACGTTCATTTCCTCCTATTTAATAGTTTGGGATTTTCCCTCTATTGCAACGGCCAGTGCCGTTCCAACCTGATTACTTACGGACCTCCAGGTACTCCTGGTACACCTGGCTCCAGATCTCGTTCTTCAGCTCCAGGAAACGGGGAGTCATCTTGGTCTCCTGGGTACGGGGATAGGGGATGTCGATGTCAATGATGGACTTGATGCGGCCGGGACGGGCGGACATGATGATGACCTTCTGGGCCAGGATGATGGCCTCCTCCACATCGTGGGTGATGAAGAAGCAGGTCTTGCGGTCCTTCTCCCAGGTCTCCAGCAGTTCGGTCTGCAGCTGGGTACGGGTCTGGGCGTCCAGGGCGCCGAAGGGCTCGTCCATCAGCAGCACCTCGGGGTCAGCGGCGTAGGCGCGGGCGATGGCCACGCGCTGCTTCATGCCGCCGGACAGCTCCTTGGGATAGTGGTCGGCAAACTTGGTCAGATCCACCTTCTCCAGGTACTTCATGGCCAGATCCTCGGCCTCTTTGCCCTTGATGCCCTTCATCTCCAGAGCGAACATAACGTTCTTCTTCACGGTGAGCCAGGGGAACAGGGCGTACTGCTGGAAGACCACGCCGCGCTCGGTGCCGGTGCCGGTGACCTTCTTGCCTTTGCAGTAGACAGCGCCGGAAGTGGCCTCGTGGAGGCCGGCGATGATGTTGAGCAGGGTAGACTTACCACAACCGGAGGGGCCTACCACGCAGATGAATTCGTTCTCATAGATGTCCAGGTCCACCCCGTTCAGGGCTACCATCTCGCCGTTGCGGGTATTGTATACCTTGCGGACGTTATCGATCTTGACGATCAGATTTCTCTCTTCTCCTGCCATCCCGTCAGCTTCCTTTCCAAGAATTTGATGATTTTTTCAAGAGTAATACCGATGATGCCGATGATGATGACGTAGGCCAGCATGGGGGCCGCGTCAAAGCTGTTGTTCAGAGACCGGATACGCATACCCAGGCCGGCCATAGCGCCGGTGGATTCGGCTGCGATCAGGGTGGTCAGAGCGACGGAAGCACCCAGCCGGACAGCGGTGAGGATGAAGGGCAGGGTGGCGGGGGTAATAACCCGGACGAAGATGTCCCGGTCGGTGGCGCCCAGAACCCGGGCGGCCTTGATGAGGGTCTCATCCACGTTGATCACGCCCTGATAGATGGTCACGCACATGATGAGGAAGCAGGCGATGGTAATCACGATCACCTGGGGCAGCCGGCCCACGCCGGCGCAGATGACGATCAGAGGCACATAGGCCAGAGGGGGGATGTTACGGATAAACTGAATCCAGGGCTCCAGGATGTTGCGCACCGGCACATACCAGGCCATCAGGATGGCCACAGGCAGGGCGATGACAAAGCCAATGGCGTAACCCATTGCCACGGAGATCAAGCTGCTGCTCAGGTCCTGCCAGAACACGCCGCGCTCCACCATGGTCATGAGACCCTGAATGGTCACCACCACGTTGGGGAAAGCGCGGGACGTCTGGGGAATGATGGACATGATGTACCAAACCAGCATGGCCACCGCAAAAGAGATGAGCAGCCAGACCTTTGATGGAATCCGACTGGCAAGGGACTTTTTCTTCTGTTCCATTCTCTTCGCTCCTTCTTACGATTGATCCGACGTACGCAAGGTTGGCACAAGCAGCCCCGCGGTTAGGATAACTCTAGTATAAAATCTTTTTGGAAAAAGAAAAGTATGAAATTTCATCATCCCTCCCCTTATTTTCCCGCACCATACAGGGCGCGTCCAGTCTGCTCCTCCCCCTGGAGATCCGGGCCAGCTTCTGCCGCGCCGACGATCCCAACAATGCCGGCCGCAAGCCCCGGCCAGCCAGACGGCGCCATGGAGCGCACCGCAGCCCCTACTTCCCTCTGATTGACAAACCGGGTATAATTTACAGTAACAAAACCTGGGAGGTACAGCTATGGAACTCAACGCCGCCGCCCGAGCCGCCTTCGACGCCATGCGGGAGGGCATCACCATCATCGACACCGAGGGCCGGCTGGTTTTCTGTAATCAGGCCTATCTGGAGTTTCTCCGCAAGGAATCGGGGGAACCGTTGGAGTCGGTGGAGGGCAAATACCTGCGGGACCTGCGTCCCGGCGCCCGGCTGCCCGACGTGCTCCAGGCGGGCAAGCCCATCCTCCACATCACCCGTCAGGAGATCAAGGACTTCTACTTCGTCAACCTCTACCCCATCTATGAGGGGGACACCCTGGTGGGGGGGCTCAGCGTAGTCACCTTTCTGGAGGACGCCTACCAGACCAGAGAGGAGCTGGAGGCGGTGGAGGCCCGCAGCCGCCAGGTGCTCCACAGCATCAGCAAGGCCAACGGCGCCCGGTACACCTTTGACGACATCGTGGCGGTGACCCCGGCGGTAGCCCGGGTGAAGGATCTGGCCCAGCGCATTGCCGTCACCGACGCCACCGTGCTGCTGGAGAGCGAGAGCGGCACCGGCAAGGAGCTGTACGCCCAGGCCATCCACAACGCCAGCTCCCGCCGGGACGGGGTCTTTGTAGCCATCAACTGCTCCAACTTCAACGCCAATATGCTGGAGTCGGAACTCTTCGGCTACACCGAGGGGGCCTTTACCGGGGCCAAGCGGGGGGGCAAGATGGGCCTCTTCGAGGCGGCCTCCGGCGGCACCCTCTTTCTGGACGAGATCTCCGAGATGGACGTAGGCCTCCAGGCCAAGCTGCTGCGGGTCCTTCAGGAGCACACCATCCGCCCCGTGGGCGGCCTGAAAGAGGTGGCGGTGGACGTGCGGGTCATCGCCGCCTGCAACGCCGACCTGCCCGCCTATGTGGCCGCCGGCAAGTTCCGCAAGGACCTGTACTACCGGCTGAGCACCTTCCCCCTCCATATTCCCCCTCTGCGGGAGCGGCCGGGGGACATCCCCGCCCTGGCCCAGGCCATTCTGGAGGATTTCTCCCACAAGCTGCGCCGCCCCTTCCGCCTCACCGAGGATGCCATCGCCCGGCTTCAGGCCCACAGCTGGCCGGGCAACGTGCGGGAACTGCGCAACGTACTGGAGTTCTCCGCCTACCTCACCCCCTCCGGGGTGATCAATCAGGAGGCCCTTCCCAGCGACCTGGTCCACCAGCAGGAGGACGCGGGCCTTTCCCTGGCTCAACGGACCCGCGCCTTTGAAAAGCGGGTCATTCTCAACCTGCTGGAGAAAAACGGCTTCTCCCTGGAGGGGAAAAAGCGGACCGCCGCCCAGCTGGGCATCTCCCTGGCCAGCCTCTACAATAAGCTCGGCAAGTAGAATTCTAAAATACTGGAATGTTGTTCCAGAATATTAGAATGCGTTGAGCGGTCTCCTCTGAGCGTCCCTTCTCTCTCCGCCATCCCCTCCTGATTTCCAGAATATTAGAATTCCCATCTCCCTTCCTCTGGCGCAGCAAAGCAAGAAAGGCACTGTGCCGCAAGGGCTTCCCCCTTTTTTTCGCCTTTATTCCGCATTTGGCACATGTCTTGCTTTATCCAGAGGCAACGGCGGTCGGAGAGAGGGCCGTCGAAATCAAGAGGAGGTATCGTTCATGTCACCTTTAGCAATCCTGGGATTCCTGACGGTTGTGATCATGCTGGTGCTCATCATGACCAAGAAGGCATCCCCCCTGGTGGCCCTGATTGTGGTTCCTGTGGTCACCGGCATCATCGCCTGTTTCTTTATGGCCGTGGTTCCCGAGGGCGCCCCGGAGGGCACACAGGGCGTCGTTGACTTTGTGGCCAACTTCAAGTCCCTGGGCGGTATGATCACCGGCTCCAAGGGCATCGGCTCGGTGGCCGCCACCGGCGTTATGTTCATCTTCTCCATCCTGTTCTTCGGCATTCTCACCGATGCCGGCACCTTCCGTCCCATCATCAAGGGCATCCTGAACCTGGTGGGCACCGATCCCATCAAGATCGGCATCGGCACCGCCGTGCTGGCCGCCATCGTCCACCTGGACGGCTCCGGCGCCGTCACCTTCCTGATCTGCGTCCCCGCTCTGCTCCCCCTGTATGACGCGCTGGGGATGCGCCGCACCACCCTGGCCACCATCGTGGCCCTGTCCGCCGGCACCATGAACATCCTGCCCTGGGGCGGCCCCACCATCCGGGCTCACACCGCCCTGGCCACCATGGAGGGCACCGAGGCCACCGTCACTGAGTTCTTTATGCCTGTCCTGCCCGCTGTGCTGGCCGGTATGGTGTGTGTGCTGCTCATCGCCGCCTTCCTGGGCAGCCGCGAAAAGAAGCGCATCGGCGCCGTGGCTCTCCAGGCTGTGGGTCATACCGAGCAGGAGCTCACCGACGAGCAGAAGGCCCTGCTGCGGCCCCACCTGTTCTGGGTGAACATCGTCCTCATCATCGCTGCCATCATCTCCCTGCTGTTCTCCGGCTTTGCTCCCGCTGTGGTGTTCATGGTGTTCTACGTGCTGGCCACCGTCATCAACTACCCCCGCGTGAAGGACTCCAAGGCCCGTGTGGACGCCCACGCCAAGGAAGCCCTCATGATGTGCTCCGTGCTCTTTGCCGCCGGCTGCTTTACCGGCATCATGCAGGGCACCGGCATGATCTCCGAGATGTCTACCGCCCTGGTGGCCATCATCCCCGACTCCATGGGTCAGTTCTTCCCCCTCATCATCGGCATCATCGCCATGCCCGCTTCCCTGCTCTTTGACCCCGACTCCTTCTACTATGGCGTGCTGCCCGTACTGGCCACCACCGCTCAGGGCTTCGGCATTGTGGGCGCCGATGTGGGCCGCGCTGCCATTCTGGGCCAGATGACCGTGGGCTTCCCCATCTCTCCCCTCACCGCCTCCACCTTCCTGCTGGTGGGTCTGTCCGGCGTGGATCTGGGCGAGCATCAGAAGAAGACCATTCCCCTGGCCTGGCTGGTCTCCCTGGTGATGGTGGCTGTGGCCTTCATCACCGGCGCCATCGCCCTGTAATCTTTCCTCATCCATTCATCTGTTTGCGTAGAAAGGAAGTCATTCTATGAAAACCATCCGCATTGGCAGCGGCGCCGGCTACGCCGGCGACCGTCTGGAGCCCTCTCTGGAGCTGATCGAGAAGGGCAATCTGGACTACATCAGCTACGAGTGCCTGGCCGAGCGCACCATCGCCATCGGCCAGCAGGCCAAGCTGAAGGACCCCGCCAAGGGCTACAACGGCCTGCTGGAGCACCGCATGGAGAAGGCCCTTCCCCTGTGCTGGCAGCACAAGGTGAAGCTCATCACCAACATGGGTTCCGCCAACCCCCAGGCCGCTGCTCAGAAGTGCGTGGAAATCGCCCGCAAGCACGGTCTGACCGGCATGAAGATCGCCTGCGTCACCGGCGACGACCTGTTGCCCGTCATCGACAAGTACATGGATACCGAGGTATGGGAGAACCACAAGCCCCTGAAGGAGCTGGGCGGCGAGATCGTGTCCGCCAACGCCTACATGGGCGTGGAAGGTATCCTGAAGGCCCTGGATATGGGCGCCGACGTGGTAATCACTGGCCGTGTGGCCGACCCCGCCATCTTCATGGCCCCCATGATCCACGAGTTCGGCTGGTCCCTGGAGGACTGGGACAAGCTGGGCAAGGGCACCATCATGGGCCACCTGCTGGAGTGCGGCGGCCAGGTCACCGGCGGCTACTTCGCCGAGCCCGGCAAGAAGGACGTGCCCGGCGTCGGCCACCTGGGCTTCCCCATCATTGAGGTGTCCGAGGACGGCTCCTTCTTCGTCACCAAGGTGCCTGAGGCCGGCGGCAAGGTCACCGTGGAGACCTGCTCTGAGCAGATCTGCTACGAGATCCATGATCCTGAGAACTACCTGACTCCCGACGTGGTGGCCGACTGCAAGCAGATCAAGTTTACCGAGATCGGCAAGGATATGGTGAAGGTGGAGGGCATCACCGGCAAGCCCCGCACCGAGACCTTCAAGTGCTCCATCGGCTATAAGGACTGCTTCATCGGCGACGGCGAGATCAGCTACGGCGGCCCCGGCTGCGTGGCCCGGGGCAAGCTGGCCCTGGACATCCTGAAGGAGCGGCTGGAGCTGGTGGCCCCCAACGTGTTCGAGGAGCTGAAGTTCGACCTCATCGGCTGCAACAGCCTGTACTGGAACCCCGACTACCAGTACAACCAGGAGCCCAGCGAGGTGCGGGTGCGGGTGGCCGGCCGCGCCAAGACCAAGGCTGAGGCTGACATCATTGGCAATGAGGTGGAGGCCCTGTACACCAACGGCCCCGCCGGCGGCTGCGGCGCTGTGAAGCGCACCCGGGACATCGTTTCCGTGGCCTCCATTCTGGTGAGCCGCTACGACGTCAAACCCCAGGCCGAGATCTTCACCGTCTGATACTGGGACAGAAAGGAAGCATTTGCTATGAAACTCTGGGATATTGCACACTCCCGTACCGGCGACAAGGGCAACATCTCCAACATCTCCCTCATCGCCTACGACCCCAAGGACTACGACCTGCTCAAGGAGAAGGTCACCCCCGAGAAGGTGAAGGAGCACTTCAAGGGCATGGTCAAGGGCGAGGTGGTTCGCTATGAGCTGCCCAACATCCACGCCCTCAACTTCGTGATGTACGCCGCTCTGGGCGGCGGCGTCACCCGCTCCCTGTCCGTGGATATGCACGGCAAGGGCCTGTCCTCCTACCTGCTGGACATGGAGATCTGATCTCTCCCTGTTTCTCCCTATTTTCCCTCATAAAAAGCGCTGGGCGCGGCCGTTTGGCCGCGCCCAGCGCTTTCTTGCTTCGTTATTCCGCCAGCAGGTCCCGCTGGTCCGGGTGGCTCTCAAACCACTTGACGGCATAGGAGCAGGTAGCTACCGCCTTCATATCCCGGCCACGGATCTGGTCCGCGGCCCCCTGCACCAGCTGGCCCGCCACCCCCTGGCCCCGAAGGGAGCCGTCCACAAAGGTGTGGTTGATATTCGCCACGCCGGGCCGCTCCTCCGGGAAGGTGATCTCGGCGATCAGCTTTCCCTCCTCATTCTCGGCCCACAGCCGGCCGGGCTTGCTCTGAAATTCCATAGGGCTTCCTCCTTTTGTTTTAAAATGGCGAGGGCGGGTGCGAATCGAACACACCAGGACGGGAACGCCGTCCCCAACGGTTTTGAAGACCGCGGGGCTCACCAGATACCCTTCCGCCCCCATATGGCGGGGGAGTCACAGAAATCTCCGTCCCTCCCCGATTTTTTGGGTGATTCTCACCCGGTCCCAGTATTCCAGCAGCAGCAGGGCATACTTACGGGAGACTCCCAGCATATCCCTGGCCTGGGCCAGGGTGAACATTCCCGTCCCAAACCGGGCCTTCATCCTGCTCTGTGCCTCCAGGCAGCTCTCCCCCCAGGCCCGCACCTTGGGGGACAGCGGGGTGAGCACGCCCTTGTCGGCCAGAGCCCGGCCCGCCCGGCGGCAGGCCGCCTCCCGTCCGGGGAAGGCACGCTCCACCTCCTCGTTGGTGGGGGGTTCCAGTCCAGCAGCCCGGTAGATCTCGCATAATTTCATCTCCATCGCCGGGTCGGTTTCCGGCGTTGAAGGCGGCGGCGCTTTGGGGGCCGTTTCGGCCGGGCAGGACAATTTCTCCCCCGCCGCCAGGGCGGCCAACCGGGTCAGCCGGGCCGGGTCCATCCGCCCCTTGACGGGGGGCTCCAGGTCCAGGATCACGCCGCCCCCCACGGTGACCACCGGGGAGAAAAAGCGCACCACAAAGCGATCCCCCCGCAGGGCAGCCAGAGGCTGGTCCAGCCGCAGCTGGGCAAAGCCCTCCTCTCCCGGCTCCAGCCTGTCCCGGCCCAGCAGGATACACCGGCACATCAGCGCCCGCCCGCCGTGGTGGAGGTGGAGGGCGGAATTGTTTTTGACGGCATAGGGGGCCTGGGGCAGCACCCTCAGGGCCACATCCAGCCGCCGGGTGAGGGTAAGCCCCTCCGCCGGGGCCAGGGTGTCCCCACGGGACACCTCCCCACGGTCCACACCCGCCAGATTCACCGCCGCCCGGCTGCCGGGGGCCAGCTCCTCCTGGTCGGTACCGTGGCTCTGGAGACCCCGCACCCGGGCAATTTTATCCCCCGGCCACAGGCGCACCCTGTCCCCCCGGCGGAGAGAGCCGCCGGTGAGGGTGCCGGTGACCACTGTGCCGCTGCCCGCCACCGAAAAGACCCGGTCCACATGGAGGCGATAGTCTCCTCGGTCCGACCGCTCCGGCGTCTTTTGGACCAGCTCAGCCAGGGCTCTCTTCAGTTCATCCAGCCCCTCCCCTGTCACCACCGAGGTGGGGATGATGAGGGCGTCCTCCAGAAAGGTGCCCTTCACCAGGGCGCGCACCTGTTCCTCCACCCCCGGTTTGATACCCAGATCGGCCCGGGTAAGGGCGATCACGCCCCCTTTCAGGCCCAGCAGGGACAAGATGGCCAGATGCTCCCGGGTCTGGGGCATGGGCCCCTGGTCGGCGGCGATGGCCAGCACCACCAGGTCCATACCGGCACAGCCGGAGAGCATGGTGGGCACAAATTTCTCATGGCCGGGCACGTCCACGATGCTCACCATCTGTCCCCCCGGCAGGGTCAGGGGTGCAAAGCCCAGCTCGATGGTGAGACCCCGGCGGCGCTCTTCTGCCAACCGGTCGGTGTCCACTCCGGTGAGGGCCTTCACCAGGGCGGTCTTGCCGTGGTCCACATGGCCTGCGGTACCCAGGATCATGGCCGTTCTCCTTTCCACGCCGCCAGGGCATCCCGGATGATGTCCTCCTCCCCCGGCAGCAGGGTGCGCACATCCAGCAGCAGCTTTCCCTTGTGGATGCGCCCCAGAATGGGGGTGGTCCACCCCCGGAGGAAAGCCTCCAACTCCTCCGCCGGGTCCAGGGCCACCGCCCAGGAGGGCAGCTCCTCCCCCGGCAGGGTGCCGCCCCCCGCCTCTCCGGCGGTCTCCACCGCCTCGCAGGGGCAGAGGGGGGAGAGCAGGGCGGCCAGCTCCTCCGCCCTTTGCCGCAGGTCCTGGGGCTTGGCCTCCAGCATGGCCCGGGCGGGGACGGACACCCCGTCCCGCCAGTCCAGCAGGGTGGCCTCCAGCGCCGCCAGGGACAGCTTGTCCAGCCGCAGGGCACGGGCCAGCGGGTCGGCTTTCAGCCGCCGGATGGCCTCATCCTTGCCCACCAGAATACCAGCTTGGGGCCCGCCCAACAGCTTGTCCCCGGAGAAGCATACCACGTCGGCAGCTGCCGCCCACTTCTCCACAGTGGGGTAGTCCTGGGGCCAGGGGCCGGGGCCCAGCGCGCCGCTGCCCAGGTCGCACAGCAGAGGAACCTGGTATTGGGCCGCCAGAGCGGCCAGCTCCTCCACCGCCACGCTCTGGGTGAAGCCCACCACCTTGAAGTTGCTGGGGTGGACCTTTAGCAGGGCCTGGGCCTCCCCGCTCTCCAACACCCGCTGGTAGTCGGACAGACGGGTCTTGTTGGTGGCACCCACCTCCACCAGCTTGGCGCCGCTGCGAGCCATCACGTCGGGCACCCGGAAGGAGCCGCCGATCTCCACCAGTTCTCCCCGGGAGATGGCCACTCCCATGCCGGGGGTCAGGGCGGACAGCATGAGCAGCACCGCCGCGGCGTTGTTGTTGACCGCAAAGGCCCCCTCCGCCCCGGTGAGCTCCTTTAGCAGCTCCTCCACCCGGCCGGTGCGGCTGCCCCGCTTGCCTGCGTCCAGGTCGTACTCCAGGTTGGAGTAGCCCTCCGCCGCCTGGGCCACCGCCTCGGCCGCCCTTCGGCTGAGCGGGGCCCGGCCCAGATTGGTGTGGAGGGCAACGCCGGTGGCGTTGACCACCTGGCGCAGGCCGGGCCGGGCCAGTTCCTCCGCCGCCTGCCGGGCCTGCTGGGCCAGGATGTGCAGCTCGGGCACCTGAGTCTCTCCCGCCCGAATGGCACGGCGCAGCTGGTCCAGCACCCGGTTGGCCCCCGCCTTCTGAGCGGAGCGGGGCAGGCCGCTGTCCGCCAGGGCCGGACTGGCCAGCAATGCGTCCATCCGGGGCAATATTGACAGGTCTGATTTGCCCACAACGTCACCTCCCTACCATGACATTTGTTTGCAGTATACCACAGTTTTTCCCGTTCAGGCATATAAACTTTTCGGTTTTCAGAAACAGGGGCAAAAATATGTGTAAGACAAGGTAACATTCTAATTGACAGGTTACTTACCCTGCGGTTATCATGCTGTTAGTGAAATTGGAAGAGGAATGATGATTGGAAGGAGTGTTGACCAATGCGCGTATTTGAAACCAGCGTACAGGAACTCAAGCATGAGGTGCTGCGTTCCGTGGCCCGACTGGCCTGGAACGCCGATCTCCAGACCGGTATTCTGGATATTCCCGAGGAGATCATCCCCGGCCCCGAGGCCAAAATGCGCTGTTGTATTTATAAGGAGCGGGCCATCATCTCTCAGCGGGTGAAGCTGGCTATGGGCGGCGACAAGACCAACCCCAACCTGGTGGAGGTGCTGGACATCGCCTGTGACGAGTGCCCCGTCACCGAGATCACCGTGGGCCCCTCCTGCCGGGGCTGTATCGCCACCCGATGCGTCCACACCTGTCCCAAGGACGCCATCACTGTGGTGGACCACAAGGCCCAGATCGATCACAAGAAGTGCATTACCTGCGGCAAGTGTATCACCGCCTGCCCCTACGGCGCCATCGAAAAGAAGACCCGTCCCTGTGAGCGGGGCTGCAAGGCGGGAGCCATCTCCATGGGAGAGGACAAGAAGGCCTTCATCGATCCCGCCAAGTGCACCTCCTGCGGCGCCTGCATCTACCAGTGCCCCTTCGGCGCCATCATGGACAAGTCCTTTATTGTGGACGCCATCCAGACCCTTCAGGGCGCGGAAAAGTGGGGCTTCAATGTCTATGCCGCCGTGGCGCCCTCCATCGCCGGCCAGTTTGCCCCCGCCGACCTGGGCCAGGTGGTCACCGGCCTAAAGATGCTGGGCTTCCACGACGTGGTGGAGGTGGCCCTGGGCGCCGATATGACCGCCAAGACCGAGGCCGGTGAACTGGAGGAGAAGGGGATGCTGGCCTCCTCCTGCTGCCCCGCCTTTGTGGACTATGTGGAAAAGAACTTCCCCGACCAGGCCCATCTGATCTCCGAGACCCCCTCTCCCATGATTATGGCCGCCCGGTACATCAAGCGGAAGGACCCCTCCTCCAAGGTCATCTTCATCGGGCCCTGCGTGGCCAAGAAGATGGAGATCAAACTGGGCAAGACCATGGGTGCGGTGGACCTCGCCCTCACCTTTGAAGAGCTGTACGCCATGTTTGAATCTCAAAACATCGACGTGTCCAAGCTGGAGTATACCGAACTGGATCAGGCCAGCGGATTTGGCCGCTCCTTTGCCCACAGCGGCGGCGTGGCCGCCGCCGTCACCGAGGCCCTGAAGGAGCGGGACAGCAAGTTCCAGATCAAGGCCCAGCCCTGCAGCGGCTTCGAGGCCTGCAAGCTGGCCTTCCTGAAGGCCGCCAAGGGCATCGGCGATTTCAACTTCATCGAGGGCATGGCCTGCGAGGGCGGCTGTGTCCAGGGCCCCGCCCAGCTGATCCGCTCTTCCAAGAACCAGGGCGATGTGGACCGCCACGCCAAGCAGGCCGAGGGCCGCACCATCGAGGGCGCCGTGGCCGAGGCGGAAAAGCTGCCTGAGTCCCAGGATTGATTCTCTTTCTGTCCCATCAAACCGTCAGACAGGTTTTCCTGTCTGACGGTTTTTCTATGGATTCCAAATGAAACCATCCTCCGGCCTGCATAGGCAAAAGAAACCTGCGGATACTAAGAGGCGTAACCACAACCGCAGGAGGAGAATCGACATGAAAGCGACTGGTATCGTGCGCCGGATCGACGATCTGGGGCGCATCGTGATCCCCAAGGAGATCCGCCGCACCATGCGGATCCGGGAGGGCGACCCCCTGGAGATCTAC
>NZ_NFIB01000038.1:0-21670 GCF_002159385.1 Flavonifractor sp. An52 | reverse complement strand
GGTTTGTAATAATAATCGTGGATGGGCTTGTCCCGGGACAGGGTATGGAAGCAGTCCAGGCAGTAGGGCCGCTCGTCAAATTCGTCCGACTCTTCGTAATAGGCCCCGGTCTCTCTCACCAGAGCACCGCAGCGGCAGCAGCGGACATAGTGGTCGTCAAAGCAGTCCTGGCACAGGGGCGTGTCAGTGGTGCCTGCGTTGTCACTCTCCCAGATCCGCTCGCCGCAATAGCTGCAGAACAGGGTGTGGTTGTCCAGGCATTGGGCGCACAGCTCCTGGCCATCGAAATGGTACAGCTGCCCGGTTGGCAGAGAAGCGCCGCAGAGTTCGCAGGTATGCAGTTCTTTCATGGTAATTCCTCCTTAAAACGCAAAAAAGCCCCGGGGCTTTCCCCGAGGCCATCGTAGCTTATAGTATACAGTTCAAGGTTCGGGCGGTCCGGAAGGGGGAAAGAGGTCCAGAGCCAGCAGAATGGCCACCCGGACTCCCTCCCGAAAGGCCCCCTCCACGGAAGCCGTCTCCCGCTTCACAAAGACATCCTCCAACCTGTCCAGCAGATCGGCCGCCTCCCGGTCCAGCTGTTTACGCAGTTCCTCTGACAAGGCTATCATCTCCTCTGAGCATTGGGTGTACACCGGCTCCCCGTAGCGGAAGCCGTCCTCCATAAGTCGCTCCATCATAGGTAAATCTCCGGCCGTGCGAAGCGGCGGCGGTACCGCTCCAGCTGCTCCGGCGACAGGCTCTCAAAGTCCTCGCTGTCCGGCGGGGCGGCGCACAGAAAGAAGGTTCCTGCGACAATGTCGTAGATCTCCCCGTTGTCCAGCCGCAGGCAGCGGTTGAGGGGCAGTCCCACCAGTTTGCCCTCCTCGTGACAGATGAGGGCCACCGGCTCTTCGAAGGGGTAGACCGCCTGGATGGGCCCTCCTACCGCTCGCTGCATAGCCTCCAGGGTGTTGTCCAGTTCTGCCGCCCGGGGCGGCTCCAGGGGTGGGACCAGCAATACGTTCATAACCATACCTCCAGATAAAAGGATAGCCCAGGAAGCATATGCTCCCTGGGCTTCATGGGTATAGTATATAGCTGTGTGGCTGCCGATTCCGGAATATGTATTTACTCCACCAGGCCATATTTGACCTTAATGCGGTCCAGCTTCTCCAGCATCGGTTCTGCCGCAAACCAGAGAAACAGCCAAGTGGCCACAGCATGGATACAATCAAAGGGCATACCGGTAACATAGTAGCTCAGCAGAATGCCGCCCGTCAGTTCCCGGTTGGCTGTCAGAGCGGAGGCCGCGTTCATAACGCCGCCGTAAATCAGGATGGCGCAGAGGGCGCCAAAGACACACAGAGATCCCCGCGTGCGCATCAGCAGTCCCTTGCGGAACAGGATGCCCGCCAGAAAGCCGATGATGCCCATTGCGAACATTTGCCATGGGGTCAGCGGTCCCTGCCCGAACATCATATTGGAAGCCAACATGGTCATGGCGCCCACCAGGAAACCGGTCTCTCCTCCAAAGGCCACCCCTGCAATGATGGTTACCGCCATCACCGGTTTGAATTGGGGCAGCATGAAAAAGAACGCCCGCCCTGCCACAGCAATGGCACACAGCACCGCGATGATGACCAGCTCCCGGGCCTGGGGTTTCCGGCCTTCAAAGATCAGGAAAAAGGGCAGCATCGTCTCCAATAAAATTAGCAGAGAAATGAAGTAATACTTCTTACCGCCCAGATAAGTAATGCCCACAAAAAGCGTTACAGGGATAAGCAGCACAATCAGGATCGTTGCCACCAGTGTGCGTTTTGTCAGCTTGCGCTGTTCCTTTGGTGTCTGCCGCAAATAGTCCGGCCGGTGACTGCGGCGGGTGATAGCTGCGGCAAACACCAATAGGGAAATACAAAATATGGAGTACAGCGCCAACTGGTCACCAGCCAGAGCAGTCAATCCCTCTGCATTGACCAGCGCAGTCAAATTCCCTACACCAAGAAAGGAAAGAAATAAAAGCAGCGATACAGCACCAGACATTGCCGCCAGAAGTTTCCGCCACCACGGCAGTTTTTTGGGCTTTCCTGCCGCGCTTACTTCTGCTGGCTCCGGCAGGGGCGGGATGTCATCCGACAACTCCGGTACAGGCGGCAGTTTCCCGCCGCACAGAACGATCACATCCTCCGGTGTAATGGCCTCAGGCTCCTGATCCCGTGCCATACGGTTGGCAGAGGTCGTATAAAAGCTGTTCCCCGAAAAAAAGGCACGGGGCGTCCCTTCCGACACGGTACCTCCATCAAAAAACAGTGCACAGCGGTGAGCATAGCGGGCGCAGAATCCAATATCATGGCTGACCATCAGGATTGTAACGCCCCGCCGCAAAAGCACCTGCAAAATTTCCGCAAAAACCTGTTTGAACTCTGCGTCCAACCCCTTGGTTGGTTCGTCCATCAGAAGAATATCAGGATCCAGCAACAGGACTTTTGCCAATGCCGCCCGCTGCTGCTCTCCGCCGGACAGGTCATAAGGATGATGCTCCAGCAGCCCCTCCAGCCGGCACAGGGCCACCACACGGGCAATGCGCTCTGCCTTTTCCTCTTTGCTGCCGTTCAGGATCTCCGCCAGATCTTCCTGAACTGTTTTTTCACGAAGAGGGTCTGAGGATTCTGAGGCAAAACGCCAATCGTTCCCTGATGGGTTACCGTTCCCCGGTAGGGTTTCAAAAGTCCGGCCAGCAGCTTCAGCGATGTGGATTTCCCGGCGCCGTTTCCACCCATAAGCGCATAGAACTCGCCCCTTTTTAGGGTGAGGTTCAGTCCCCGCACCACATCGGGGCTGTCTTTCTCATACTTGAACCACAACTCCGACGCCTCTAGTACAGCGCCATCCGGGTAGACCCGAGATGGCTCTGGCGGCAGCGGACAGGGCGGATGCTCCACGCTGTAGGCCGTCAGCCAGTCCCGTCCCTCCCGAACTGTAACCGGGCATATCCCTTCCTGTTCCACCGCTGCCCACACCCGCATCGCAGTGGGCATGGCCAGGAACATGGTGTGCCCGCTGGCTCGCAGGGCTGTGCCCACTTCGGCAGGCGTACCGCTGCACAGCAGCTTCCCCTCCTCCATGACGGCCACCCGGGTGGCCAGCGGAAACGCATCTTCCAAACGATGCTCCGTCAGAAGGATGGTCGTGCCCAGCTCCCGGTTGATGCGTCCAAGGGTGGCCAGAAAGTCCGATGCTGCAATGGGGTCCAGCTGGGAGGTGGGTTCGTCCAGAATCAGAACCGAGGGCTGCATAGCCATAACGGAGGCCAGATTGAGCAGCTGCTTCTGTCCGCCGGACAGCTCCGTTACATTTTTATAGAACCAGTTCTCGATACCGAAAAAGGCGGCCATCTCCGCCACCCGCTGGCGGATCACCGGCGTCTCATAGCCAAGGCTCTCCAGCCCGAAGGCCAGCTCATGCCAGACCTTGTCGGTGACAATCTGGTTGTCCGGACTCTGCTGGACAAAGCCGATGCACTCCGTCTGCTGCCGCTGGTCCATGCTGTCAAGCGGCTGTCCTTCAAAAAGAATGGTGCCGCTCCGGCGGCCATGAGGGGCAAGCACCGTTTTCAGCTGCCGCAACAGCGTGGACTTTCCGCAGCCGGAGGGGCCGCAGAGCACCAGAAATTCTCCCCGCCGGACCGTCAGACTCATGTCTTGCAGAATGGCCCCGGACTGCTCCGGATAGGAAAAGCAAAGATGTTCAATTACAAAGGTGTCTGTCATGGAATATTCTCTCTCTTCCGCAGCAGGGCCCGTTGGACCGCTACCGCTTGTGCCCGCTCCCTTCTGGTACGGGATGTCAATTCATGGGTGAGCCAGGTGGGCTGAATCCGCTCCAGCACGGGCAATATAGCTGGATCCGTCTAGGGCTGGTGCTGATCGATCCGGAGGATATGGTCGTAGTTGACAGCAAACCGCTGCCGGAATTCCTCCGGCCATTGTTCCGGCAGCCGGCCGGTATGACGTTTGACATAGCGCCCGCTGAGAGACTGATGGAAATGGACACCGCGAATCATAGCGCCCAGCCCGCCGTGCCGGTCCAGCATGGCGCTGATATAGGCAGCACCCTCACTTTGGCTTCGCAGCTCGGTACAGCAGTTCATCAGATGTCCGGTATCCAACAGGATACCTTTATTGGCATAGCGGATGCCATCCAGTAACCGCTGGGTCTGGCTGGGCTCGGTGAAGGTACTCTGCCGAACAGATACACAAATTTATCGGAGGTCATCACGGCGGTATAGCAGGAAAACCAGGAGATCACAGCAGCAAGCATGGCGGCGGCGGAGACACCGTAAAGGATGCTCTCCAGCGTCAGAGGATTGCCCGTGGGCAGATACGCTGTCGTACCGATGGTCACGTCCTGGGGTTCCACCGGCAGGGGTTTCCCCTCTGGCACCGGATCGGTCTGGTATTTATCCTTTCCTGTTTCCGGATTGATAGCCATTTCGGGCTGATCGGATGGCTGGGCCTGTTCCGGCTGCTTGGAAGCTGCCGGCTCAGCAGTCTGCTCCGGCGTGGCTTTTGCCGGTTCTTCCTCTGTATCGGATTCCGGCGTATGTTCTTCAGCCGTCTCTTCAGGTTCAGGAACTGCAGCGGGCTCCTGCTCCGGCGTCTGTACTGGCTCCGCTGTATCCGGCGGATCTTGAACCATCGTCGCATGGTCTGTCTCAGGGCTTGTGACCGTCCAGCCCCGCGCACCGGGGGCGTTGCCGCCATACCAGAATACCCCGGCCAGAATTGCCAGGATGAGAACAGGGAGGATTACTTTCCACTTATGTTGTTTCCACCACATGACGGATTCTCCTTACAGCAGCTTGGCGCTGTCCAGCAGGTTGCAGAGCATTTCGGCAATCTCACACCGCAGAATGGCCCGTATGGGTTCCACATTCAGGTCGCTCTGATCTAAAATATCCTCCCCATAGCAGAAGGCCAGCCCCGCCCGCGCCCAGGGTGCGATGGTCACATAGTCGGTAAACTGGGCCAGCGTGTTGAGGATCTGGTAATCCTCCAGAGCCGTATCCATGCCGCACAGCTTGGCGGCCCGTGCCACCATCACGGCGGCCTCCTGGCGGCTGATGGTGCCGTTGGGAAGGAATCGGCCGTCTCCCACGCCGTTGA
Source organism: Flavonifractor sp. An52 (assembly GCF_002159385.1). Lineage (NCBI taxonomy): Bacteria > Bacillati > Bacillota > Clostridia > Eubacteriales > Oscillospiraceae > Flavonifractor > Flavonifractor sp. An52. The sequence goes on along the minus strand of NZ_NFIB01000038.1, from coordinate 16,526 downwards.
TGATGCCATAGGTGTAAGCGGTGCCCACATAGCCAGCATACCAGGCGTCGGCGCTCACATCGGTAAAAATATCTGTGGTCTTGGGAGTCAGTCCCAGTGCGCGCACCACAATGGCGGCAAACTCCGAGCGGGTCATGGTGGCATCGGGGACAAACAGACCGTTGTCACGTCCATTGATGATGCCCCGGGCAGCAAGAGTCTCGATGGCGGCTTGGTTGGTATGGCCCGCCACATCGGGGAAGGTGATTCCGCCGGCAGTTACGGGCACCGGCTTGACGTCGCTGTGCTTGCCGGGCAGGCCGACAGTCTCCTCCGCCACACCTGTAACGCGGATGGTCACATCGTCCATATCGTAGAGCGCGCTCTTAGGGAGGGAGAGCTGCCGTGACAAGGACCACGTATTATAACCTCAAAAAGCCGGGGGACAGCGATAATGTTCTGATCTCCGATCTGAATGAGAACATGGATATTCTGGATCAGGCCCTGCACGACATGAATGATCGGGTGGGTCGCCTGTGGAAAACCATCTCATTCACCTCAGGCCAGTGGAGCGGCGGCACACTGCGGATCAGGGCTGATGCACACGGCATGAAAAACGGCTTGCGGGTCTTCCAGCTGTTCCATCAGGTGGATGGGGCCCTCAGCGTAAACACGTGGGCGGTCAGATGCACGGATGTGACTTACGAAAGCTCCACCGGAGACCTTGTTCTGAAATGTGAGGATGCATACGCCGGTCAGATCTGTGTTTTGGTGTAGGCAGGAGGTCGTATGATGTCATGAAATCGCTGAGCGAATTGGCGGACGATTACCGGGAGGCGGCGGTCCGGCTGCGGCTGGCCATTGAGGACCGCCAGGGGCAGGCGGCCCGGGGCGACACCACCGCCGCCCGGGAGCTGGGACTGCTGCGGCAGATGCTGGCGGAGATGCGGGACCTGCGGCAGCTCACCCAGGGGTACTACACCCGGCCCAGGGACGGCACGTATACCACGTCAGACCTCCGGGCGCCCCGGACGGATATGAGTAAAAAATGAGCCGGGCCAGGGAGATCAAAGCCCAGGCCAAGGCCCTGCGGGAACAAAAGACCGCCCTTCAGGCCAAGCTGGAGGGCGTACAAGGCAGGGAGGCCCGGGCCATCCGTCTGGAGCTGGCCCGGATCGGGGAGGATCTGGTGGACTGCTCCCGGCTTTTACGGGAGCTGATGCCCCGGCACAAGATCAGCCGGGGCAGGACTTGGTCCGGCCTGGAGGGCTGGCAGTGGGATAAGTTCCAATACCAGACCTGGGCGGAACTGGAGAGCGCCGAGGACCCCGAGGGGCCTACTGAGCAGGACAAGATGCGCCTGGCTGTTCGGGCGGCCCGGAGTGGGATCAGCCCTGTCCAGGAGGCCTATCTGGCCGGTACCAACGGAGGCAGACGGCAGGCCCAGGTGGCCCGGGAGGCGGGGAGAAACCGCTCCACCGTGTGCCGCACCCTCCAGCGGGGACAGAAACGGATTGCAGAGGATGCCAGAGTTCTCTATCAGCTGCTGGGCCGCCAGGAGGGGGGACCTCTGGTGGTGGACCTGGGGGAGCCTGAGGTGCTGAAAGCAGTGCTGGACCGGCTCACCCCACGCCAGCAGACCTATCTGTACCTCTACTATGGGGAGTGGCTCTCTCTGCGGGAGATCGGTACCCTGCTGGGGGTGGACCACGCCTCGGTGCTCCGGTCCATCCGGTGCGGTCTGCACCGCCTTGAGAGCCTGGCCCTAGGGGAGCAGGTGGAGGTACGGGGCCTGGACCAGCTGGAGGAGCGGCTCATGGCCCACTTCAATGACTTGCCAATGGAAGAAGAGCCCCGGAAGAAGCGGACCTACCAAAAGCGGAACAGAATCACCCCAAAGCCTGCTCCCATTCATCTGAAAAACCTGCTGCTCCGCTTTGTGCGGGGCGGGCAGGTGCGGACGGTGAGCGCCGGTGGGCCGGTTCTGGAGATACAGCCCGAGGGCTGGAGCTCCGGGAAGCTGCTGGCCTGGCTGGAGGAGCAGGGGGGAGGCCGCCGGGACCGGGCGGGGTGGCTCCGCAGGCTGTTGTACCACTTATTTGCATGGATCAGGAGGGATTTGGATGTTGACCATCATTGAGATCGGGGCCAGAGAGGACGGCGGCCACGGCCTGCAGAGCCAGAGCCACCGGACGGAGTGCTGGATGGAGGGGTGGATCGCGGTGCCGCCCCAGCTGGAGAAGACGTCCTGGGACTGCTGCGGCTACTGTGACCTGAAGATCGAGAACGGGGTGCTGGTGGGCTTGACCCCCGGTCAGGTGCCTGAGCCGGAGCCCGCTCCGGAGCCGGAGCCCACGGAGGCGGAGCGCCTGCGGGCGGATCTGGACTATCTGGCCATTATGACGGGGGTGGAACTGTGAACGTGTACGAGCTGGCCAAGAAGTATTATCCCAAGCTGTGGGACAAGGAGCGCATCCAGGCCCTGGCGGCTGCGGGCAAGCTAACAGAGGAGGAGGCCGCCGGAATTCTCAGTCTCACATACGGTCAGAAAAAATAAATCATTGCTTTGGTGTATGAAACCGTACATCTAATTCCCTTTGGGACCCATATATGGGGGGATGCAAATGATCAAGTTTGACAACTGGCGCATTTTAAACCAAGGAAAGGTATTGGCCCGACAGTATGACAACCTGACCCGGGAATTGAGAGTGGAGGGGATCATCCCGGAGGGCTGGACCTGGGATCTGCTGGTGCAGGCCGGAAAAAATCTGGATATTATCCGCCTGAACCAGGGGGAAAACAGCCTGTCTGTAATGCTCACATCTGAGATGCTGGCGCTGGCCGGGTACTATGTTCTTCAACTGAGGGCCACTCAGGGAGAAAAGGTGCGGCATACCAATGTACTCCGGGTATATGTACCGGAGAGCCTGTCCGGCGACGGACATTGGCCCGAGGTGCCGTCGGAGTTTACGCAGCTGGAGCAGCGGGTGAGGGAACTGTCGGAGGAGGCCGGGGCGGCGGCAGAGCAGGCGGAGAACGCGGCAGAAGGTGTGGCCAACAATGCCAAAGCGGCTCAGGAGGCGGCTGGACAAGCTCAGACAGCTCAAGACGCCGCCCAGGGAAGCGCCAAGCAGGCCGGGGCCGCTGCCGCCGCCTCTGCCGAGTTGGCCAAGACCGCTGCTGACAGTGCCGCCGCCGCCACACAGGCGGCACAATCTGCCAGTGATGCTGTGAGCAGTGCTCAGACCAGTGTACAGACCGCCACGGCCCAGGCTCAGGCTGCCGCGGATGCCGCCCAGCAGGCCAGACAGGCCCAACAGGCCGTAGAGACCGCTGCCGGAAACGCGGCCCAGTCCGCTCAGGGGGCTGGAAACTCCGCAGGGAGCGCTGAAGCCAGCGCAAACGCCGCTTTACAGGCAGTAAACCGCTACCCGCGCATTAACCCTGATACAATGACATGGCTTGTGTGGGACACCGCACAAGGCGTGTTTGTTGACACCGGAATTGTCGCAGAAGGAAAGAACGGCATTGAGGCCGACGGCCTGTGGGGTGTTTATGTGGACGAAGAAGGTTTCCTTGTGGTCACTTACACCGGAGACGACCCGCCGCCGCTGTCCATCAGCGACGACGGCTACCTTGTCTACACCCTCAACGGGCAGGAGATCCGCGTCGGCAAGACGGTAGGCCCGGTAGGCCCGGTAGGTCCCGCCGGGCTTGGCGTTCCGGAGGCAACCCCGGAAGATGCCGACAAAATCCCCATCGTGGCTCCCGACGGCACTTACAAGCTGGGATACCAGAGCGGCGCCATTGACGACACCAAGGCACAGACCGATAAGACCTGGAGCAGCCTGACCATTGTAGATCGTCTGGCCCCGGCGTTTGAATCCAGCGGCCCGGTGGTTACCTGCAACCCGGTGGAGGGCTACCCACTCCATGTGGTAAGCCAGATCGTGCCGGTGCAGTCTGGAAGCGGCGACCCTAGCCCTGAGAATGTGCGGCCCATCAGTGGGTGGGCGCAGGCGACGCTCACGCACAACGATACTCCAATCCCCCTTTCCTTCGGCCAGACCGTCTACGGCGGTACGCTGGACTGGACGACTGGTGTGCTGACAATTGACAAGATTGTTGTTCTGGTAAACTCAGAAATACTTATTTCTTGTTCTGGTGTTGGTCGTTATAGCGAAAATTTAACAAACTTTTACATCAACTTGCGTGATGTACTTGAAAATCCAACAAGCGCACTAGGCGAAAACGCGGTGTCAAACCAGTTCAAGTTAAGAACTAATGAGCCGCAGTACAGAACAGCGAACATTTTCTTCATTGGCGCAATTGGTACTGTAAACGCTTATATTAGTTTTAATATAGAGAATACGTTGGTTGGGATAGATGCAGGTGATAGCAATGATGTTGCTGTTCAAAAGCTGAAATCGTATTTGAACGCCAATCCCATCTCGTTTGTCGTCTCAATTAACAGCCCCCAGATTGTCCAACTCACTCCACAGGAAATCCTTGCCCTGTCCGGCACCAATACTCTCTACACCGACACCGGCGACACCACTGTGTCTGGCAGGGCTGACCCCAATGCCATCATCCAGCAACTTGCTTCCCGTATCGCCGCGCTGGAGGGTGCGGCCACTAATTTGTAAGGAGGACACCACATGAGCTATGACGTACTGAAAAACCGTCTGACCAACGGCGTGCCCTATACCGTCGAGGCGGCGCTGGAGCGTATCAACGCCCTGGCAAACAACCTGGAGATCACCCAGGAGCAGGCGGACGAACTGGCCGCGATAGCCAAGGAAAACGGCTCTTCCGCCGCCATGTCCGTGGAAGATAGACTGGCAGCTCTGGAATCTGCCAGCCTGGAGCATGACACGGCCCTGATGGAGCTGGCAATGATGATTACCGGAGGTGTGTAATATGGTGGCAATTTATGTGAGATGGATTCAGGCTGGCCGCATGACGTTGGCCGATGTTCCTATTCATTGGCGCTCGGACGTAGAGGCCGCCTTGACCAAGGAGTGATCAATAAATGGCCGAAAAAGAACTAAGGCTCGGATATGTGCGAGGGAGAGACGGGAAGTCCCCATACGAAGCTGCTGTTGAAGAGGGCTACACCGGAACTGAGGCAGAGTTCTACGCCGCGCTGGTCAGCCTTCAGAACGCCCCGTTCCTGCCTCTGAGCGGCGGGACAATAACTGGCAATTTGCAAGTTGTTTCTATTACAGGAATAGATGGTGGTAAATTTGATACTAGTGGAATAAATGTTGCAGGTTCTTTTACAACCGATGGCGATGTTACGTTTGATTTAAAAGGTTGTGTAATAAACGGAGTAAATGACCCTGTAAAAGAAACGGACGCCGCCAACAAAGGCTACGTTGACGACCTTGTAGGCAACATCAACACCGTTCTGGACACCATCAACGGGGAGGTGGTCTAAGTGGCAAACACTACAGCGGATAAGCTGGCAAAGCTGAACAGCACAAAAGCCGCCCTGAAATCCGCCATCAACGGCAGCGGCAGTACCGTGGGAGACGTGTTCAGCGCATACCCTACCGCCATCACCAGCGGAAAGTCAGCCATCGCCCAGGCCATCACGGACAAGGGCGTGACCACGGCGGCAAACGCCACGTTTCAGCAGATGGCGGCGAATATTGGGCAGATTGAGAGTGGGGGCGGATTCGCTGGAACGGCAACGGTTACGTTCGTTGTTCCACATACGTATTCCGAGAGAAAAATAAGATACATTGACGAAAACTATGATCTTGTGACAAGCACCAATGAATCCGTGCAGATACCTATTCCGCAGATTGTGTATATCGAGTTTGGAGGGGAAAGAGAAAGCTACCACGATTTCCAAGGAGATTGTTCTTATATTTACAACTCTCTGATCACTGGAGTCTATTATATTTACGGAGACACGACGTTCACCGCTTCAATCTAAAAAGGCACCAACTCCCATCTGAGAAAGGAGACCGAATGGCAAACGCTCTGATTATCGACATCCCTTTCCCATCCATCGACTCTGTAGAACTGTTTGTCAACAAATTCCGCTATTCCGTGGCACAGGTGGCCGCCCAGGCCCAGGCCAAGCGGCCGGACTGCAAAGTCTACGTTGTCACGGGCGGGATGTGGAACGCTGACGGCTCCGCCTGCCCGCTGCTGAAGGCGGATGGGGAATGGATCTCTCCCAAGCCGTGGAGCTCCTACGGCTATGCCTGGGACAGCGGACCCGATATCATGCTGACCCTGGACCGGGATGCCAAGGACAACTTCTGGTCCACCACCTGCCTCATCGGACCCAACGGCCCCATCGAGAAGCCCAGCTACGACAAGAAGGGCCAGGGCGGGAAGCGTGGAAGGGCAGGCATCGGCACGAAACAGGGCTATCTGCGGCTGTACGCCTCCCAGGACGGCACGGCGGATGCCCGCACCCCGGAGGCTCTGCGGGACGATATGGCTGCCGACGGCTGCACCTCCTTCGTCATGGGGGACGGCGGCGGGTCTGCCCAGTGCTGGTTCGACGGCCAGACCATCAAAGGGGATGGCCGGAAATGCCATAATTACATCATCGTATATGTAAAGAAAGAATCGGCGGATACCCCGCCGGACAAGGAGGACAATCCTGTGAGCAAGCCTGTTGTATGCCTGGACCCGGGCCACGGGCCTGGGTGCGCCAACGGCTCTCTGGATGGGAGCTACAAGGAATGTGAGTTTACCTGGGATCTGTATACCCGCCTGCGGCCTCTGCTGGAGGCGCAGGGTATCACCGTGGTGGGCACCCGTGAGCAGAAGATCGACTATCCCAGTCTCAGCGCACGGGCGTCCGTAAGCAACCGGGCGGGGGCCGACCTGTTCGTTTCCCTCCACTCCAACGCCGCTGGGAGTTCTGCCCGGGGCTTTGTGGCCTTCACCTCCGCGCCCCCGGAGACGGCAGCCCGGAACAAGCTGGCGGCCGCCATCATCAACCGCGTCCACGCCGCCGGCGTGGTGCTGTGGGGCAGCGGTCTGGCCCATGAGATGTACACGGTGCTGGCCTCCACCACCGCCCCGGCGGTGCTGCTGGAGTACGGCTTCCACACCAACGCTCAGGACCTGGCCCTGCTGAAGGACGCCGCCTACCGGGACAAGCTGGCCCGGGCCACCTGCGCCGGGATCTGCGACTATCTGGGCCTGGAGGTCAAGGAGCCGGACCAGGAGAGCGGACAGCCCAATGAGCCGGACGGCTGGGCCAAGGAGGAGTGGAGCAAGGCCGTGGCCGCCGGGATCTTCGACGGCACCCGGCCCCGGGACGGGCTGACCCGTCAGGAGGCTGCCGTGGTGCTGGACCGGCTTGGGCTGCTGCCGGAGAAAGGAGCCTGACATGGAGCACATCAATTCCTTCAAAGCGGCGGTGGCCGCCCTCTGTGCAGCCCTCACCGCCCTGTGGGGCTGGTTTGGGTGGGTAGTGGTGGCCTGGGTGGGCTGTATGCTCATCGACTACGCCACCGGCTCCGCTGCCGCCCTGCGGGCGGGGGAGTGGTCCAGCAAGACCGCCCGGGACGGCATCTGGCACAAGCTGGGCAGCGTGGTGGCCGTCATCGTGGCGGCCATTCTGGACACGGTCATCGGCCACCTGCTGGGCAACGTGCCCGGAGTGGAGCTGCCATTCACCTACACGGTGCTGCTCTGCCCTCTGGTGGTCATCTGGTACATCCTCACCGAGGCCGGCAGCATTATCGAGAACGCCGGGGCTCTGGGGGCCCCCATTCCCGCCTGGCTCACCAAGATGATCGCAGCATTGGAGTCCAAGGTGGATCAGGCGGGGGACAATATGTCATCTAAAGAATGATAAACTCAAACAGCCCTTCGGACTTTCCGGAGGGCTGTTTGAGTTACATTATTATATACACTATATGCTTGGCAACTGCCTGACTGTCCAGAAGAGAAGTGCCGGTATTGGTGCCAATGGCTTCTCCCTCGAGCCAGTAGCTGTGAAGGATATGTCCGCCGTTGCCGGTCATCACCAGACCGCCGCCGTTGCCGCCGGGCGTTTTATTCACATAACAGTTGGCGATGACGGAACCGGAGAACATCGTTCCCACAAGGCCGCCATATCGGGCATCCGCCCAGGAGTAGCAGTTGATCAGCTTGCCGTAGAGCTTATCCACCAGAGGCACATTGGTGATGCTGCCATTGGCGCCCAAATTCTGAACCACGCCGCTGGGGCCAAGGATGCTGATGATAGACGGCTCTTCCAAGTCCGCTGGACAGGGTAAGGGACGCGTAGAGCATATGCCCATCACCGTGGTTTGTGTGCTCCGGCGGAGCTTGCTTTGCCCACGTTTGTATCATGCTGCGATACTGCGCTGCCTCTCGTGGCGTAAGTCTGGCCGGGCGAGCCTGTCTTCGTTTGCTGATGGTCTTCACCCCCCTTCAAACTTCAGGATCTTCCGGCAGCCTGAAAAACAAAAAACCGGCAGACAATGGTGTCTGCCGGTAAAGCGCAGATATCCATTGCCGATCCCTGCAAACAGAGGCTTCGAACATGATAAATGCACGAAACCCAAGCCATCTCCAGACATGGATATGGCTGCAAAAATCGGCAATGGATACCACCTTGATCAATTACCATGGAGCAGGCTGACAATCCTGGCTTATGGCCGGGGCCAAATACAGTAGAGGTAAGACTGCGCCGGATTCTCACCGGCTTGTCAGTTGGCATATGTCAAGCATATGACCTGCTCACAGTCTGCATTGTAACCGATTTCTGCAGTGCTGTCAATGACCATTCTTGGAGCGTACTGTAGGGTGTAATATTCCTGAAAATTACAAAACGGCTGCGGCAACCTTATGATTGCCACAGCCGTTTTTCTGTGTAGCCAAACGACACCTGCTACCCATATGGGCAGCAGATCTCTTTTCCTTGTAGGTCTTCTGACTTACGCCTGCGGAGGAGTTCTCCTGCGTCCATATCCTGCCTTCTCAGGTTTCCCCAATGACTGGCTTTCGCCAACGGATACAGACTCAGCGCTTACAGCGGCGGTTACCGTCCGGGATTCACACCCGGTTCCCTTGTCCAGTTTCCGCACCGTGCAGCTTAAGCAGGAAGCAACAGAAACCACAAAGATTCCGATTCAATTCTGATCGTATCGTATCACTAAGACTCTAAAACGTCAAGAGACTTGTTCCCAACGTTTGAGAGCGTCAAGCATATACCCGGCTACATCCGTACCACACTGGCAGGGAGAGGCTGATGTCGTGGAGTACGCCGATGACTGTTCGTCCTTTCTCCCGGGACCAGTGCTCCAGACAGGTCACCAGTTCTGCCTGGCTGCCTGTCACAGATTTACTTGGCGCAGGATAACAGTTTATTGCAAACTCTTTTCTCAACCGGCATTTTCATACATGAGCTCCAGGAATAACATGACATCAAACACGTCACTTGATGTCTGCTGACTATCCAGCAGGTCGATTCGATTTAAGGAATATTCAAAGGTTCCATCATTCTGGTCCTCATAATAGAAGCGAAACCGAACATCCTCTCCCATAATGGGCATATAGCCTTCCACATAGACGTTGGAGGCGTCCTCATCAATGGATTCTGAGGTCCAGGTGGGGCTGCGCAAGTTGTCGTCCATTAATTCTTTCATGGTCTGAGGACCATATTCGTCCAGCGTGACATTTTGAATCTGATAGATCGGACCGCCAACCGCCGCATCCCATCCATAACGAAGAATGCCTGCCCCACCGTTGGCCAGAAAGATCACAAACCCGATCAAAAGCGCGATCTCTGCCAGCATACCGATCTTTTTCCGGTTCATGGTACCGGCATTGCAGCCAGCCTCTTCGTTGCCGGCATCCTGAACGGTATAGGGCTGTCCCGGATTCTCGATATGCGTGCCGCAGATGGGGCAGAAAGCCTGCCCGCGTTCCATACGATGATTGCAGGTGGGACAGGGCATATATTTCCGCCTCTGGCGGAGTTTGCGGTTATAGCCTAGATTGATCATGCCAATCAGGCCCAGAATTGTCCCCATAACCGTCCAGCCATACCCCCAAAAGAACCCCAGAATGATCAGGATACAGCCCAGAACGGCATAAACATAGTTGGTAAACTGGTTGATCTTTACTGCGGCAGCTTCAAAAGCGTGGTTATGCCACAGCCGGTAAAAGAATCCCTTCTCCTGCGAGCGGGTTTTCCCAGACGGCTCCGGATTCACAGGCGCACCGCAGGATGTACAGAATTGATCAGTGGGGCCCAGCGGTGCCCCGCACGTTGTGCAAAAGCGCTCCATAACTTCCCTCCTATAGATATCTCAAATGAGATGCAGTATATATTTAAAAGAATATCATATATAACTATAGATGTAAATAATCCCAAAAGATTTTGCTAAGGTTATAGTAAAACAGATGGGAGCATCGATATGGAGATATCCAGAAATTCGCCGATGGCAGCGCAGACGTTGTCATATCCCATCTTAAGCATGGCAAACAGATCATCCTTCCGCTTTAAGCCCAGCTTTTCCAGAAAGGCCTCCCGTCTCATGCTGACTTCCAGCCGGAGGATTCTCTCCTTTCTGTACTTCTTGGGACAGCGGTCATTCTGCTCCAGTTCGTAGATCTTGTCGTAGACCTTGAAAGAGATCTCTTTGGTGGCAAGTTCAAAGAAATAGTCCTGTTTTCCCTCTAATTCACGGCGTTTATAGTGCCGTGGCAGCATAGATTTGCGAAATATGCGGATTAACGAAGAGAGATCCGTATCCTTGCTGAACCATAAATCTACGGTCAGGTCCATCCGGCTGAGACTGAGCTCATCAGGGGCCAGGATAGGCTCTCCATGATCGCTCAGATGAATTTCCTCGAACATATCGGCAAGGTGTGACTGCATCTCAACCACATTTTCCTTGGTGGGCTGGTACAGCGCCAGCGGCTGATAGGCTCCCGCCAGAAGGGTAGACGGATTGACTGCAAAGGAGATGCCGTTGGACTTATTATGGCTTTGGTGCAGGCGCATACGGATGCCCCGAGCCACCAGATAGGTGCTCTTCAAATGCCGGTCAATGGAGTAGGAATCAGAGTAGATCTGTTGGATGGATCCCTGGTCCACCAGGTGATCGATGGTCTTTTGGATCTGGTGATACTTGAGCTTTCCGGCATACAGTTCGATGGTATGAATGCCCAGACGGACTTGTTTCAGCTTCATGTCAGCCCCTCCTGTTCCGCTGGCAGTTGGTACAGTGACGGCAGGTGTTGGGCTTCTTCTCACCCAGTGCAGCCAGCACCTGCTGCATGATGCAGGCCTTACCGGTGACGATCCCAATCATCTCGTCCAACCGGTCCAGCAACAGCTTTTGCAGAGATTCATCATAATCCTCTTTACAGAGGATAGTTTCGTTCAGATCCCGATCCTCACCGGCATAGAGCAATACACAGCGGGACTTCTTACCATCCCGGCCCGCTCGCCCGATCTGCTGATAGTAGTCGGTCACGCTGAGGGGCAAATTAAAGTGGACTACCAGGCGGATGTCGGGCACATCCACACCCATGCCGAAAGCAGTAGAAGCTACCATGATCCGTTTCTTGCCGTGGATAAACTTCAGCTCATTTCGCTGCCGCTTATCCGGGTCCATGTAAGCATGGCACTTGACCACCTCACCGGGAAACTGATTTGAGAGATAATTGGAAACCAGATCCACATACTTCCGGGTGGCACAGTAGATGACCGTGCGACCCTCTTTGCCGTATTTTTTGAGGTGGTATTTCAGCCGTGACAGGCGTCCCTTGATATTCATAGCAGAGCAGTCCTCTCCAATAAGAATCAGATTAGAGCGCTCCAGTGAGTTGACGCATACCTCAGGCTCATCCATACCCAGAAACGCACAGATCTCTGAACGGTAGGTTTCCGGCGCCGTAGCTGTAAAGCCTGCAACCACCGGGCGCTTTTTCAGGGTGGACAGCCACTTCCCGATCTCCAGATAGCTGGGGCGGAAGGTGTGGCCCCAGTCCAGCACACAGTGGGCCTCATCCACCACCACCAGGCCGGGTGGATTGTCCTTGATGGCTTTTTGAAACGGTTTAGATTGCAGGCGTTCCGGGGTGATGTAGAGAAAGGGAGCGCTGAGGTCTTGTAGATATACAGGGCCGTCCATGGTCATTTTTGTCGCATTATACTCCATGGGATGATTGCCTGAGATCTGATTGGCGCGGATCCCCTTGGCATTGAGCGCCTGCACCTGATCCTCCAGCAGAGACAGGGTAGGCTCGATGACCATCGTCCAGGTATGGTGCTTCTGGTGCATGACCAGAGCAGGTACCTGGAAGATGGCTGACTTGCCTGAACCGGTAGGTGCGATGACCAGAGTATCCCGTCTGTCCAAAATGCTGTTGATGGGTTGAATCTGATGTTTCCGTAAGGTCTTTAATTGAAGTGCCTCCATGGCTTCTCTTACGTCATAGTGGATCTTCATATAAAATTACTCCTAACATGATGATTTAAGCTGTTTGTACAGCTCTATACTCATGTTAGGAGTGTTTCAATTTATAATGGCTTTTGGTGACCTGTTCGGCGGATCCACTCGTTGAATGGGATATTGGGTAAACCGCACACAGCGTCAGATAACATACATTTTGAGCCATATCTGTGTCATCAGGGGGATACTTAATAGGCATCAAAACCGGACGCTATCCATTGGGGCACAATAGCTTGAAGCGGTTTGGGAACCATCTACATCCCACTGGATGGGCTCCATACCCATGGAGCGGATGGCGGCAATCACATGGTCGTCATACTCCCCGTAGGGACAGCGGATCAGGGTAGGCCGTACGCCGGTGATGGCCTCGATCTTGTCGTTGCAGGCCGACACGTCGGCAATGATCTCCTCGGTGGACAGGCTGTTGTAGTGGGCGTGGGTGTTGGAGTGGTTCATGATCTCATGACCAGCATCATGGAGCGCCTTCACCGACTCGGGGTATTTGTCCACCCAGTCCCCCACCACAAAAAAGGTGGCCTTGATCTGGTACTGGCCCAGAATATCAATGAGCTGCTGGGTGTCCTCATTTCCCCAGGCCGCGTCGAAGGAGATAGCCACCATCTTCTGGTCCCGCTGGACGCAATAGATGGGCAGCTGCCGTTTGGTAGCCGCCGCGCTTACCACCTCCGGATAATTGACGATGTAGAACATGGCGGCGGCCGCCAACACACAGGCCAGCACCGCCAGCAGCTTTCGCCGCAGCAGAATGATCTTCATTCCCGTACCTCCTACCATTTGATTGGTACAGACTATGACAAGATCTTCCGGTTCAGAATCGGCAGACAGCCCCCCGGCCTCTTTTGCAGCGCATTGGAAATACTACCTAATTCCCCTTACTCTATCATCACGTTCTTTTGTGAAAGTTCACTTATACACCGCGACAAAATATACCCGATCTTTTTGTGCAATTTGGAACTGTCTTTCTGTATTTAGAATGCGCCTGGGAGGAAATCCTCCCTTTTTATTTGGTCTCATTTCTATATTTAAAATCCTCTTTTAAATATCCACTTTCTAGAATAATCTGGTATCTTTTCTCATTTGAAATCAATTTCGGGAGAGTGTACCATGCAATTAGAAAACCAGATATAAATATAATTTTCCATATATAGAATCCCATGCGAAGGAGGTTTCTGTATGCATTGGGGCAAGGAACTGCACGAAATGATGCGGATGTACAGCTCCATGAAGGCGCTGCAGCTGCTGGTTGCTCTGGCTGAAAGCGAGGAAGAGGTTCCCCTGGCCAAGCTGTCCGCCATGACCGGTATTCCGCCCAGCTCCACCCACCGCATCCTCCAGGAGATGCAGCACTGCGGCTTTGTAATAAAGGATGACGCCCGGAAATGTTACCGTGTGGGCTTTGAGGCCCGTCTGCTGGCCCTTCAGCTGCAAAAGACCAACTTTCTCTATGAGGCGGCCAAGGCGGAAATGACCTACCTGAACAACCTGAGTCTGGAGACTATCCACCTGATTGGAGAAGAGGACCGGGAGGCGGTCTATCTGGCCAAACTGGGCGCCAAGAACTCGGTGGGCCTCCACTCCGCCGTGGGCAAGCGCATTCCTCTTCACTGCACCAGCGGCGGCAAGGCCCTGCTGGCCTGGAAGTCGGAGAGTTGGCTGAAAAACTATCTGGAGCACACCGAACTGACCCGGTACACCTCCAAGACCCTGGCCGATCCAGAGAGTCTCCTGCGGGAGCTGGAGGTCATCCGGATTCAGGGTTACGCCGTGGACAACCACGAACACCACACCGACGTGGTCTGCATCGCCGCTCCTATTTTCGATGTGGACAACCAGGCACCGGCCGCCATCAGCATTGCCGCGCCCGACTACCGCTTTTCGCTGGAAAAGGCCCTCTCCTACGGCAGGGAGCTGCTCCAGTGCGCGGCCCGAATCACCGAAAAGCTGGGATGCAGCTATCCCATCCAGCTTTCCAAATCATCCTGATACAAGGAGGCAGCTTCCATGGAAGAGACACTGGATCTCATTTATAAAGATCCCAAGTATCCCAGTTCCAAGGTGGTAAACGGTCTGAGTATGGCAGGCCCCCGGGCCCATCTGCGGGGCATGGGGCTGGACAATGAGGACCTGTCCAAGCCCTTCATCGGCGTCATCAACACCTATAACGAGATGCACCCCGGCCACGTCCATCTGGACCGGCTGGGCAAGCTGGTGCGGGACGGCGTTCTGGAGGCGGGGGGCATCCCCTTCGAGGTCAACACCATCTCCATCTGCGACGGCTTCTCCCAGGGCCACGTGGGTATGTGCAGCGTGCTGCCCAGCCGGGAGATCATCGCCGACTCCATCGACGTGTACGCCGCCGGCCACCAGCTGGACGGTTTGGTGCTCATCGGCGGCTGTGACAAGATCGTGCCCGCCATGCTGATGGCGGCCCTGCGGGTCAACCTGCCCACGGTCATCGTCACCGGCGGCCCCATGATGCCCGCCGTCTACAAGGGCCGCACCTACGCTACCTACGAGCTCAAGGAAATGGCCGGTAAGCTCACCCGTGGAGAGCTCTCCCGCCAGGAATATGAGTACATGGAGGGACTCATGTCTCCCACCCCCGGCTCCTGTGCCATGATGGGCACGGCCAACACCATGTCGGTGGTAGCGGAGGCCCTGGGCCTCACCCTTCCGGGCAGCGCCTGCGCCCACGCCGTCAGCGGCAAGAAAAACCGGGTGGCCAAACTCAGCGGCAAGGCCGTGGTGCGTCTGGTAGAAAAGAATATCCGCCCCCGGGACATCGTAACCCAGAAGATGCTGGAGCTGGCCGTGCGGGTGGGTCTGAGCGTGGGCGGCTCCACCAACATGACCCTGCATATGCCCGCCATCGCCCATGAGGCAGGCCTGTCCATGACATTGGAGGACATCGGCCGCCTGTCCGCCGACACCCCCTATCTGGCCAAGATCAAGCCCTCCGGCACCCACACCATGCTGGACCTGGATCAGGCCGGCGGCGTGGGCGCGGTGATGCGGGAGCTGGACGGGCTTATCGATCTGGACCAGATGACGGTCAACGGACGCACCCACCGCCAGAACGTGGCGGATGTGGTGGAGTACAACCCGGAGGTCATCCACCCGGTGGAGCAGGCCTACAGCGACCACGGCTCCATTACCGTCCTCAAGGGCAACCTGGCCCCCGACGGCGCTGTCGTCAAGCAGTCCGCCGTGGCGGCCCAGATGCGCAAGCACAGCGGCCCGGCCCACTGCTTTGAGTGTGAGGAGGACGCCGTCAAGGCCATCTACAGCGGCGGCATCCGGCACGGCGAGGTCATTGTCATCCGCAACGAGGGCCCCCAGGGCGGTCCGGGTATGCGGGAAATGCTCACCGCCACCGCTGCGCTGGTGGGCATGGGCTTTGCCGAGTCGGTGGCCCTGGTCACCGACGGGCGCTTCTCCGGCGCCACCCGGGGTCCCTGCATCTGTGCCGCCCTCCAGCTCACGGGACTCATCTCCGCCATGGCCTGCGGCGGCAAGCAGGCCGCCATCAGCCACTCTCTGTACAGCTACTTCTGCACCTGCCGCCCGGAGATCCGCTCCCGGTTCCTCCACGGAGAGCTGGTGGGGGCCAGCCTGGTCTACCAGCTGGCCGTCAACGGCGCCCCCCAGGCAGAGCAGGAGGGGCTGGACCGATTCCTGCGGCGGTTTGCACTGCCCGCCTGTCTGGAGGAGCTGGGCCTGGCCGACAGCCCGGAGGAGCGGGACAGTCTCTTTGCCTTCCTGGCGGAACATATGCCTGTTACCGAGCCCCAGGAGCTGGAGCGGCTGCGGGCCCAGGCCCCGCTGCTCTTCCACGGTCTGAACTAACCCAAACCCATCTGCATCAGTAAGGAGATCATCTATGAAGCTTGATTTTGAATACGGCCACGGCCTGATGAGCGCTGAGCTGCCCGACAACACCGACGTGTTCATTCCGGGCACCACCGTGCCCGACCCTGAGTGCCTGCCCCAGGACTGGGACAGCCTGTACAACGCCACCCTGGAGTCCATCCGCAACCCCATGGGTATGCCTCCTCTGAAGGAGCTGGCCGCTCC
>NZ_NFIB01000037.1:0-25656 GCF_002159385.1 Flavonifractor sp. An52 | reverse complement strand
TTGAGCAGTTCCTTTACACTGGGGGTATAGCCAGCCCCCGGTGAAAGGAGACAAGATGAAACAACCTAATTTCGCAGCCATGTCCCCGGCGGTGGCAAAAGCCATTGAGCAGATGATGGTTGAGCAGGGAGACAAGTTCTCGCTTGAGAAAGTCAACCTTGCAGAGCTGGAGCGCCGTACCGGGATTTCCCGCGCCAGACTGCGCCGGATGAAGGAGCACGACTTCGAGGATGCTGAGCACGCCTCGAAGGGCCGGAAGGCAAGTACCACGCTTTTGAGCGGCTACACAGGCATCCTGGACGGACTGCTGAAAGCAGGGGTTACAAACTCCGCTGTGTGCCTCAGCGGGCTCCGTGCAAATGGCTACCACGGAGGGAAGACCATTGTTAAGGACTACATCGCTGCTCACCAGCACCTTGTTCCGCCTGCTCGCTATGCGGTTGCTCCGCAAGGAAACCGTGGGCGGCGGTACACCACCGGCCCCGGAGAGGCGTTTCAGATGGACTGGGGCTTTACCAAGGTCCAGTCTTTCACCGGAGAAGAATACTCTGCT
Source organism: Flavonifractor sp. An52 (assembly GCF_002159385.1). Taxonomy (NCBI): domain Bacteria; kingdom Bacillati; phylum Bacillota; class Clostridia; order Eubacteriales; family Oscillospiraceae; genus Flavonifractor; species Flavonifractor sp. An52. The sequence goes on along the minus strand of NZ_NFIB01000037.1, from coordinate 25,103 downwards.
GCCTGCTTTGCTATGGTCTGCCACCACTGCGGTGAGCGGTATGTGGAGTTCTTCCCCAACGCCAAGCAGGAAAATCTGTTCATTGGTATGCTCCACGGGTTCCGGTACATGGGCGTCCCTCAGTATATCCTTACGGACAACATGAAAAGCGTGGTTATCCGGCGGGACCAGGACGGGCATCCCCTTTGGCAGAAGGACTATGAGCAGTTCATGCGGACTGTGGGTTTCCAGACTAAGCTCTGTAAGCCCCGCCACCCCTTTACGAAGGGCAAAGTGGAGCGCCTGGTCCGTTTCGTGAAGGACAACTTCCTGGCCGGGCGGAGCTTTTGGAATGTAACCGACCTAAACCTCTCCGCGCTGGACTGGTGTGACGAGCAGAACACCACCTTCCACCGGGGATTGGGTATTCCGCAGGACATCCACAGGGAGCGGTGTGGCTCTGTGGTTACGAAACTGAACGACAGCCCTGAATTGTTGCTCTACCTTTGCCCCGAGCGGAGGATTTCCTTTGACGGGTTTGTGAACTACGAGGGGCGGCGCTTTGGAGTCCCCTACACCTATGGCGGCAAGACGGTCCGTGTTATGCGAAACGGCTCCTGCCTTTATATCTACTCCGCAGATATGGCCCGCCTGCTCGCTACCCATGAAGTGACCTGGGCTTACCAGGACAGCTTCTGTGCTAACCAGTATGCGTTCCCAGAGCAGCCGGAGGAGTTTCCCTCCATGCCGGTGAAAACGGTGATTAGGCAGCTCCCGCAGACCTCCACCGACCTCTCCTTTGAGAAGTTTAACTTCACCAAGGAGGACGACGAGGATGACTGACTCTCTGTTTGAAGCGGTGGCCCATGCCACCCGTGAGCTGACGAAGTATGGTTTCTCCACCCAGGAATTTGCAATGCTGGTACAGCAGCACAACATGACCGATACTGAAGCCCTTGCCGTGGCGAAGGTATTTGACTATCTCTTGGAAAAGCGGGAGCGTTCCACAGTGGATTTCCTGCTCCGCACCAGCCGCCTCCCACTGAAGGTCCCCAAGACCTTTGACAACTTTGATTTCAGCCGAGTCACCGGAAAGAATGTTGACAAGCTCCGCAGCCTCCCCACGCTGTCCGCCCTCTATGCTCACAAAAACATTGCCTTTATTGGACGGCCTGGTACGGGCAAGACCCATCTGGCCCAGGCTTTTGGGCGTACCTGCTGTGAGCATGGATTTAGGAGTTACTTCATTAAGATGACAGAGCTGCGGGACCGTATGACTTCCGCACGCCGTTCCGGCCGGGAGAGCAACCTTCTGTCCTACCTTGTCCGCCCTTCCTGCCTGATTATTGATGAGGTGGGACACTGTGAGTTTGACAAGGAGAATACCCGGCTGTTCTTTGACATGGTGGACCGCCGCTACCAGAAGGAGGGCTACTCCAACATGGTCTTTACCAGCAACCGTGACCCTGCTCAGTGGAAGGAGAACTTCTGCGAGAACGATGCTCTTCTGTGCGCCCTGGACCGCATCTTTGACGATGCTGTGGTCTTTACCATTAAGGGAGAGAGCTTCCGGGGCAGGAAGTTGGAGACGGTTGCCCTGCGTACTTCTACTGGCTCACCGGCTGACCCACAGCAGGCCGGGTAAACAATATTGTCTGGGGGCTGGCTACCCTTGATTGGCGATTTTCGTCCGGCCGAGATTGGCGATTTTCTCCCGGCCCAAAATGGTTAATTTCTCCCGACCCTAACATCATCTTTCTGAACTCAGTTAATTGTGATTAAGAACAATTTTAATTCCTTCTTTAAAATCTATATAAGCATATTTTCCTATTAAATTTACCAATTGTGAAGTATCAAACATATCAATGGAGTATTTTATACCGTCATCAGGGCGACTTCCAATTTTAATTAAATGCTCACATTTCATTTCACCCCCTATGTCATTTAAATACTCTCTAAGAATCCTAGGCTTTCCAGAGCCAATAAAGTAACACTGTTCTTCATTCAAGCATTCTCCTAAACGTATCACCGCCCTTAGCAAATCATCAATATAGATAAAATCATATGGTTGATTTGCAGGTCCAAACAATGCAGTATCATTATTCTGTAATTTTTCAATGGTGTAGCTCACCAGATTTCCAGTTTTATTTAATGGACCGTATATATTGGAAAACTGCATCCATACAAAATCTAATCCAATGTTTTTGCATAATGTCTCGATCATCAGCCTTGCTGTATATTTTGCAACACCATACATCATTCCGCCACTTGCGGTAGTTAGATTGGGCAGGCTTTCTACAGCTCTCTCAGCAATTGTTCCCGCGCAAAGAAACTTTTTTACCGCTAGGGTCTTTGCAACCCTAGCGCATTTCACTGTCATTTCAATATTTCTTAATTGAACTATCGGATCTGCCTTGTCTGGGCCATTAACTCCTGCCCATGCAAAATGGTAGAATGCATCATAGCTATCTTGTGGTATTAAGCTAATTTGTTCATCTATATTCAAAATATCCATCTCAATATTTTGCACTAATGAGTTTCCATTCGTGCAACTATTTGAGAATTTACGACTAATCGCTACAACTGAAATTCCTTTTTGTGTGAGCTTTTTAATCAAAGCGCTTGCTAGAAATCCATTTGCCCCTGTTACTATTACCTTTTTCAATCTTATTTCTCCCAAAATTGCGCTATTTGCTTATCCATACATTCACGAACATCGCCGCTATTTATCCAGCATCTGCTCCATTCAACAACTTTACTGATAGCCACCTCCAAATTCCAATGTGGTGCCCAACCAAAGGTTGTTTTCAGCTTAGAGCAGTCCAACTTTAGAAAATTTGCCTCATGCGGTCCACCATCATAGCGATTGACCCATTTCAGTCCATCTCCCCAGTGCTTTACAAATAAATCTACCAAAGCACCCGTCTGAAAGCAATCCTGGTCATCTGGTCCAACATTGTAATATCCTTCATACTTGCTATCTGTATACTGCATAGCAGCAATCATCAAATATGCATACAAAGGCTCTAAAACATGCTGATAAGGTCTCGTTGAATAGGGATTTCTCACTACAATATCTTGTCGATTCATCGCTGCGCGCACACAGTCAGGTATAATTCTATCATTGGCAAAGTCGCCACCTCCAATGACATTTCCTGCTCGCGCAGTGGAAATTGCAATGTTAGAATTTGCAAAAAAACTTCTCTTATAGCAGTGGGTAACCAATTCTGAGCAAGATTTGGAATTAGAATAAGGATCAAAGCCATCGAGCTCCTCATTTTCACGATAGCCCCAAGCCCACTCTCTATTTAAATAAACCTTATCCGTTGTTACATTTAAAAAAGATCTGACACAGTTACTGTTACGAACACACTCTAATATATTTACCGTGCCCATTACATTCACTTCATAAGTCCCTGCCGGATCTTTATAGCTATCTCTAACAATAGGTTGTGCTGCCATATGTATCACAATTTCAGGCTGTGATTTATCAAACGCTTTTTTTAGATTTTGATAATCACTTATATCTCCAATCACAGAACAAATATCTTGTTGTATTTCTGCAATATCAAAAAGCGATGGGGTTGTGGGTGGATTCAATGCATAACCCGTAACTACCGCACCGGCATTAGCTAAAATTTTACATAACCAAGATCCCTTAAATCCAGTGTGCCCTGTAATAAATACGCGTTTATTTCTATAAAAATCTAAATTGAAATCCATTATTTCTCCCACACTTTCCATGGGGCTTCTCCAGATTCCCACAGTCTCTCTATTTCTTGTTTCTCACGAAGCGTATCCATGCACTGCCAAAAACCTTTGTGAACATAACCCATTAGCTCTTGCTCTCTTACAAGAGCCGTTAAGGTTCCCTTTTCAAAAATAGTATTGTCATCCTGAATATACTCAAATACTTTTGGCTGAAATACCATAAAGCCAATATTAATTAAATTACCATCTAGATCTGATTTCTCACGAAAAGCTGATATACTTCCATTCTTTCCAACTTCGACAACACCTTTATTTTGAGCAAAGTTATACATGGACATAGTACCAATTTTTCCATGAGATTTATGGAATTCTAACAATTCAGAAACATTAACATCGCCAACCGCATCACCATAGGTCAGCATAAAGGGTTCATTTCCCACATAATCGCGAATTCTTTTTACGCGACCACCCGTTTGGGTATTTAGCCCCGTATCAACGACTGTCACCTTCCAAGGCTCTGCGCGTTTATTGTGGATAACAATCTCATTTCCTTTGGTGAAGTCAAATGTAACATCTGATGTATGTAAAAAATAATCTGCAAACCACTCTTTGATCACATGCTGCTTATACCCAGCACAAATTATAAATTCATTAAAACCATAATTAGAGTAAATCTTCATAATATGCCATAAAATTGGCATACCGCCAATCTCAATCATGGGCTTTGGCTTAAATACAGACTCTTCTGAAATTCTAGTTCCAAACCCCCCAGCTAAAATCACAACTTTCATTGTGCCATTTTACTCCTTTATTTTAATCATATTATGTTTATTTGTTCTCTTTTCCATTGGAGGTGGGCTCATATAATCCCCATAATGATTTGTCAAGTATTCATCCCAATACTTAGTGATGCAAAAAAGCTCGCCTTCAAACTCCACCCTGTCAATTTCTTCAAAATATTTTTTGGGGGTCAGATCCCATTTATAACCTGTGCAGCCGTTGTAGTTTGCAGTAGCAACAATATTTACATACTGGGAATTAAAATGAGGGAATTTAACACATACCCATTCTATTAAATCACCCAAAAACTTACGTGGAAGTTTTGACAATGTTCCAAAAACAATTTTTGATTTTATGGAATTTAATTCTATGTACCCAATTTTAGCATATACTATGTTGTTTAAAAAAATAGCCAACTTATTTTGTATTTTCTGTCCAATCTTGGAATTTGGTATATCACTCATAGGAAATACATCTAGAAAAGCCCCGCCTGTTTCTTTTACACCTGACACACCTGAAAATCCTGAATTATTAATTTCTATTTTCATTACATTTGTTAACATAGTGGAATCAGATGAATAAGTATGGATTGTATATTTGTTTTTTGAAAATTGGGATGCAATTTTCAAAAACTTATTATAGTCCTCTCTAGGCATGGCAATGTCAATGTCATCATCCCATGGAATAAATCCTTTGTGTCGTATTGCCCCTAAGCATGTCCCACCATGGAGGATATATCTCAAATTATTTGCTTGACAAAATTGATCAAAGTCCTTCATCGCAGATAGCAAAACAGTATGTAATTCTAAATTGCCATAATCATTTGTCATAGTGTTCCATTCCTATTTTATCTTTCTGAGTACATTTAGCCCCAGTTATAGATTTATATCGGAGCGTATATATCCGCCAAATTTCTATCTAATTTTAATATTTATCATACCTTTATCTTAATAATCCGTATCCACCCGTGTCAGCGTCAACAAGTCCGGATATCCTTTTTCGCTGATAGCTTTTAGCATCAAGTGTGTACCACACGCCTTCTCTTGAAACCCAGCGGCTTTCAAAAGAAGGCTTTCCTTTTGTCCGTACTGCCCCCAAATATTCACGCCATTCCCCTGCTTTTCCAATAGCTTAACTGCCTGGCAAAAAGCATCCTGGGCTTCGAAGGCAAACTCCCAATCATACACGGTGATCACCCTGCGTAGCCTTCCTTGTGTAACTGCATAAACAAAATATCCAATCAGTTCCGTACCATTCCATACGGTGAGCCACTGAAAAGAATTCGCAGGATTTTTGTCATACTTCCAGCGCATATACTCAGGGGTACGCACCAGCCGGTCCGGGCGCAGAGGAAACGATTGGATGGGGCAATGGGATGTAAAGCGATATTCTAAACCATGTATAATCATACTTTTGGCGGGTCGTTTTATCATAAACAAACGCTGTTGTGAACTCCAGATTTTTACTCCTACTTTTTCGTTATATCCAAGTTTTTGAAAAATAGGATATGACTGTGAATTAGGAAAACTAAGAAAAAAATCAAATTCCTGATTCTTATACCTTTGGTACATAAACTGGTATAGCTTGCTTATGATACCTTTTCCCCGGTAATCCGGATGCACAACCCAATCACATAATTTTACACACTTCCATTTATGCTCTCCGTATTCTTCCAGAAGCGTGCTGCACATCCCGATAAGCTGTCCTTGTTCATTTTCCGCTACGATGGCTTCGGGCTGCATGAATTGACCATTAGGAGTAAAGATGCGCCACTCCCAGTATGGTCTTTCAGTCATACCCAACCCTGTAGCAAACAGCCTGCAAAGTTCATCCAGGCGTGTTTTATCTTTCAATATATGGATATGCTCACTCATATATTCACTTCCATAATTTTTTAAACCTTCTCCAAAGAAACCAGATGGGGCGCATGATATAAAACAACCAATCTGCCTCATACTGCTTTAAATCGATAACCTCAAATATACTGTTGAAGTTATAGGTATGTATTCCTTTGGCTGTTTTTCTGAAGTCAGACCTAATATCCTCGGGCTTTACCTTCATGAAAAGTGTTTCACTGTAACGCTCCCCGGCTACGCACAAAATTTTATAAAAATTTAGTGCGCAACCATAACTTTCTGTACAGTCTTGAGCAGGGCGCAGCAACGAGTGATCGTGGGTAAATAAATTACCCGCAGGACGCTTCTGTGCATCTTGCTCCGCCACACAATAGCCCTCTCCCACAATCTTATTGTTTTCGAAGGGGAACAGCATCAAACGTTCCTTTTCTTCTAAAAATTGAAGCGTTATGATCCATTTTCTTCCGTCCGCTTCAAAAACAGTGGAATCCACTCCGCAAAATGCTTCTTTTACCACACATACTTTACTCCATTTATCAGGGAACGACTCCGCACGGTATAAGGCAATTTCATTCGCAACGTAGGACTCCGGAATCATATACACCTCAGTCCCTATCTCTAGCAAATGCGGATAAGAGAGATGAAAAGGTAAATTGAGTACGGTTCGCCAAGATGTCGCCCCACCTTCTGTCAGTTCACAACAAGCAATTTTCCCTCTTCGGCATACCCGATCATATTGTTCGGCAAAAACCCATGTCTTTCCGTCTCTTTCTATCAGATGCGGATCCGCATACCAATAGCGCCACGAATTTTTAATGGTCAAAAATGGCGTATCCCGGTCCTCCACTAAAGTATTGCCTTCATTCCGTTTTCGGTAAGCAACCGTCCAATACTCAAATTTATTCATACACTATTTACTTCTCCCGCGAATCAATGCTTTAAAACAGCAAAATGGTAACCATCTTAATAGCATTAACCGAATTCTATCTGTGTAGTATTCAAATGGAGCATTTCTAAATAAGCTATAATACTCACGCAATTGTTTCAGCAATTCCTGGCGCTGAACGGTGTAATCCTCCCCCGATAAGGCTATCTCTCTCAGCGCCCACAAGATGCTGCTCCGATAGCGGGCTGCCGCAATCAGTTTTAATTCCGGATATTTCTCCTGTACAAAGGTCAAATTGTCCCGACAATGCTTAGGCCACACCAACTTTTTCTCAGAAAATAAAGATGTGGTTATACTCTGGACCCTTTGAATATAATGATAATATACCTTATTTGTATAAGTAATTTTTGCACAACGGCTTAACAGTTCCAACATAATGGGCTCATCTTCATTTATCTCTCCAACAGGGAATCTAATGCCAGTAAAGATTTCTCTCCGATAAATTTTATCCCAAGCCGCCCAAGATCCAAGCAGATGTCTACGCATTGCATCCACTGGTCCCAGACATTCTATTTCTTGAACTCCCCGAAAAGTGCTTTTAACAATTTTAATTGCTCCATCTTGTATCACTTCGTCATTTACACCGCCAACAGATATCTGTGCCCCATACTTTTTGGCATTTTGAAGCAGGTCTGAATACATATCTGGCTCGATCCAGTCATCGCTGTCAACGAATGATATCCACTCTCCATTTGCAAGCTCTAAGCCGGCATTTCGTGCATCTGATAATCCTCCGTTTTTCTTGTGAATCACTTGGATTCTGGCATCCTGCGCAGCATAGATGTCACAAATTCTCCCGCAGTTATCTGACGACCCGTCATCTACCAGAATAATTTGTAGATTATTATATGATTGAGAAATAATTGAATTGATACATCGCCTTAAATATTTTTCAACGTTATATATTGGTACTATAACACTAATTTTCATGATTTTTCTTTCCTATTTTAATTTTCCAAAATAGCACATACAAAATGTGAACTCTCACTTTACTAGTAAACCATGTCGTCTTAAATAACCAATTATACGCATAAGCAAGTCTTAAATCGCTACGAGATACAGAACTAAACAGCTTTGAAACGTATCTTAAACTGCAATTCAGCTTTCTATTTCTGTAGATATTCTTTAAAATATTATCTGTTAAAAGGGTATATGCTACATAATTATATATTTCTGTACTTCTATATTGATGCTTATCTAGTTCTTCCAGAAGTTTTTTTAATTCTTCTAGAAAATTACACACCGTTTCCGCCGGAACTTCTTGTCTAGAATGCAAACTACTACTTTGTCTCTGAATATAGTAATATCCACATTCATTTACTATTTCGTATTTTAATTTTGGTGCTCGAGCTAGTATAGTTAAATTAAAGAACAAATCTTCCCTTAACGTCATATCTTTAAACAGGATATTAGCCTTGTCAAGCAAAACTTTTCTATATAGTTTATTACAAGCGTATCCCATCAGACTATTGGAAACCAGTTGGACTGTGTCAGTTGACTGGGGAATAGCTTTTTTCTGTGTCCTCAGATTTTCATAAACATATGTAATCCCAGAAATCACAAAGTCACTGTTTGTTTCTTCTATCTTTTGCACCAAAGAAAAAATATAGCCGGAATCTATCCAATCATCGCTATCAATAAAGGAAATATACTCACCGGATGCAATCTTCAACCCGGCATTCCGCGCATCTGACATCCCCCCATTCACCTTATGGATCACCCGGACACGCGGATCCTGTTCTGCGTAAGAGTCACAAATGGCGCCGCAACCATCCGGAGATCCATCATCCACTAGTATGACTTCCAGGTTTGTATAAGTCTGTGCTAATACAGAATCTACGCATCGTTTTAAATAGGCTTCCACCTTATAGATTGGAATAATCACACTTACCAACTGTTCCACATCAATGCTCTCCCAGTACTTCCTGCCATTTCTGCACAATGGTCTCAATTTTAAATTTATCTATATCTATTCGGGAATCCTTCGAAAATCTTTCTCGGAGTTCATCTGATTCCATTAACTCTAAAATTGCCGCTGCCAGCTTCTCTATATGGTTTGGCTCAACCAAAAGGCCGTTAATGCCATGTTGGACAATATCACTTGGCCCCGTCATGATATCAAAGCTTACAATGGGCAGCCCCCAGGATTTAGCCTCCAGCAGCACCATTGGGAGACCCTCCATCCGTGATGTCATGACAAACATAGCCGCTTTTTGGTACATTTCGTCCATATTACTCACATTACCGGGCAATAGCACATGGTTTTCCAGGCCCTCTTCATGGATCAGGCGCTCAAGGGTTTCCCGCTCCGGGCCTTCACCGCAAATAATCCATTTCCAATCCGGTTTCTTTGAAAATACCTTTTTTGCTGCTTGAATCGCTGTATCGTATCCTTTTATCGGTACTAACATACCTGCTGATAGTAGTATTTTGGAGTTAATGTCATAGTTAGTATCGTGGCTCTTCATCGGATTTGGAATTACCACAATGGGCGTCCTTGTCTTGATGTGGGCTAAATAGTTTTCTTTATCTTTCTCTGTAAGCACCACAAAGGCATCACTAAATTTAGCTGCAAACCATCTTAAATACCGGAACTTGCTTGATCCCCAGTTGTTGAAGAAATTGCTGTGCTCCCACGTGATTGTCTTGGTTTTCATGCCAACTGTGGACAGTATTCCGTATATACCCAGACCTGTATCAACATTAATTACACGGTCAATCCTGTGGCTACGAATAAATTTGCGCAGTTCTCCAACCGCGCCAAGAATCGTCCGCTTCTTTTTGTATTGTAAAATATGATGGGCTACTTGGGCCTCCAACGGAAATGCTACTTTTTCTCCCTCAAAACGCAGACTTATCACATGGACTTTGTGCTTACTTACAAGCAAATTGGCCAATATAGACGTCATCCGCTCCGTCCCACCGAAGCGAGACATATCACCCTCTAAAAATAATATATTCACTCGATATTCTCCAACATATTCTCTACGGCTGCTACAGTTTTTTCCCGGCTAAAGTACGTTCCACGGATTTGAGCTTGTCTTGTATAATGGTCCAACAAACCCGGCTCCTGCAGCATACGCTTGAGGCCCCAATAGATCCCTTCTGTACTGTTCTCCACAACAAGGCCATATTCATCGTTATCGCCCAATAGTTCCTTTGCCCCAGAGCACTCTGTACTTACAACAGGCGTGCCCAAAACTAGCGCTTCGGTAACTGCTGTGGAAAAGCCTTCTCTTCTGGATGAGCACACATACAAGTCCGATTTTGCAACATATTTATATGGATTATCTCGGAATCCAATCAATTGAAAACTTTTAGAGACTCCGTATACTTTAGCACATTCCTCTAATTTCTTACTTTTTGATCCAACCCCTATGAGTATAATCTTGTGTAAATATCCCTCATCTATCAATCTTTTATGAACTTCTAAAAGACGATCATAGCCCTTAGAATCTTCTATCTTTGCAACAGAACAAATCGTAAATATGTCATCAACATCCAAATCCTCTGCTACTTCTGATGCCAATTCCCTAATTTTCTCTGTCTCATTGGTATTATATAAAACCTCAACATTTCCGTAAATACCAGATATTCTTTCAAAGCACTGCTTTACAGTGTTTGAAACACAGACAATCTTACTAAACTTTTGATAGATTTTCTTTGCCTCTCTGACGTTTCTGAAGCCTTCAGCAAATACTTTATTCGATAATAGTTCAATGTGGATCCAAGAAAGTAATCTAATATTTCTATCTGTACAACCACCAATTATTTTTGCTGGCGGACCCTCCAGATAGGCAATCTCAAAATCATACGTTTCTTTTATAAACAGTTTGTGCAAAACAGGTGCGGGAAGAATCGCAGTTATATATTTAATCCCGTGAAAGCTCCTTGAAAATACTGATTTATAATGGATATTTGGAGATAAATATTTCCGGTTCACACCCTCATCAAAGATCGTCTGTACTGTAACGTCGTACTTTTCTTTGTCCAAGTTATTTGCAAGATTCACAAGCACGCGTTCTGCACCACCGTGGGCCAAGTTTGTTATTAAAAATAGAACTTTTTTCATACAAACAGTCCTTTCAAATATTCCCACAGCGATATCTGTTCAAAACCAGCATCAAATGGACGAAGAATCACGTTTTCATACATACAGAACATCAGATATCCAATAAGTGCGATAGGATAGACTACTTTACGGTTATTTTGTCCAATTCTATTAATTATCCAAGGTAGTGCAATTAACTGGAACGGAATAAAGAAATTTGCAAGTCTTGCAAAATAATTTGCTGTGCCAAACAGCCCAACAAACATAATTAGTCCGTTTAGCATTGTAAGGTTCATCATAAGGTATGTGGCTTTATCATCCGTACAATATATTTTTTTTCTAAACAAGTATGAAAATACGGTAGGAACAAGACACACTAACACGCGAAAAATATTTACTCCTTCACCGGAAAATTCATCGCTGCCGTAAGATGCTCCCATTAATGCCGTAATATCGACTACAGCACCAAGCAATGAATCAAGGCTCAACCCAATTAAAATTGAGCCGACAATCCACAAATACGACATGCCAGTCCATGGGCGAAAGGTCATAAATGGCATCAGAAAATAAATAACTGCGAACGGGTGAAACAGGGAGGAGATGGCCACAGTTATAATAAACTTTTTCCAATCCTGTTTTACAGCAAAATGGAATGACCAACAACTAATCGCCATAGCCATACTTTGTTTAATAGCAGCCTGGGCAAAAAGGAATCCGCCGAAAAAAAAGAACAGATACATAGAAAACGGGAACGATTCCGAATAGTGGTGCAGAAATGTAACATAGAGGATCATCGTCGCCAACCCGTATACCATAATAAAATCCTGAGAGCTGGCACCTAATGTTTTCAGCAGACTGTTGATAAAAGAAAACCCAATTGCATCAGTAAAACTTACATTAAATTCTCTAATAAAATCGGATAATATGGGAGTACCATAGTTGTATAAGCGAATGTATGTAGCGGTATCATTACCGAATACACGCAGTCCAGTAAATATGCCGAGGCCAAGAATGAGAAGCACGGTAAATTGCTTTTCCTTAACGCTTTTACCTCTTCTAAAACTGAGTTCTCGGTCTCTTTGTACAATTACGAAAGACATAATCAATCCGTACAAAACAATAGGAATTAGCTTGAACACCGTTTTACTAACTCACTTTCTGCAAAATTACTTAGCGTCGGTCCGTTGCGTACTCTAGTGCCCTTACTTTCCAGCGGATATACATGGTTAAAACAATGCCCGGCACGGTGCAAAGCAGCGTCAATAATTTTTGGGGAGATTCTTTTATATATTGCTTGTTACCAGCAATCATACTACTTGAACAGTAGTGCACACAGTCCATCAGCATTCGTTTCTTGCTTTCAGGATATTGCATACACACTTTCCGCCAAAATGCAAAACCGCGAGGACTTTTCACATATTGGGAGAACATATTCATTGAAGATCCATCTTTTTGATACTCAACATTACATAAAACTTCATTTAGCACAGCTAGCTTATACGACTGGTCAATTAATCTGTATTTATAAGCAAGCGCAACATATTTTTCCCCTTCAAACACAGGATATGGTGGATATTGATTAATAATATCTGTACGATAAACCAGTTTTTTGTCTCCACGTCCTCCTCGCATATAAAACCCCGCCAGAGTTGTATCATTTTGGTCTACTCCAAAATCTGTACCAATTATTTCTCCACTATTCATATCCGCATCTAAACCTACAATTCCTGCATAACCCTGATTTTTTACCTCCTCCCATTTTTGCAGAATTTTTTTTATCGCTTCCTCTGCTAATTCATCATCGGAGTCAATACAGATATTTAACTCAGTATCTATGTTGGCATAGGCAACGTTATGTGCCGTATGCATTCCTCCGTTCTCTTTATAAATGTATTTTATCTTAAATCCACTATTTTCACGCTTCCACTGTTTAACCAGTTCAGCCGTATCATCGGTGGAACCGTCATCGACAATCAACCATATAAAATCTTTACAGCTTTGACAACACAAACTGCGGTAAGTGCGGGGCAATGTGTGTGCTCGGTTATACGCTGGCGTAAAAACGGTTAAGGTTGGCATTTTAATCCCTCAATTAATTGTGTTTTATTGTATAGTGCAGTTTCTCATAGAGCCATACTGCCGGGTAAAACTTGCGAAGTTTATTTATTAAATATGTTTTGAATCTATTTTTTCTATGCTTTCTAACAAAACCAGCACAATTACGGTTAATATCGTCAAATGTATTTTTTGCCCATGTTCCCTCTTTTTTAAAATATACTATATATTTGGGATCATTTAAAAACTTCTCTAATTCGCATTGTGTCATACCACACTCGCATAGATGTCCCGCTGCCTCTAAGTACATCCAAGCAATGTTTTCTTCACAGCCTGAAATTGCTTTTAACCAATGATCATTATTTTTTTCTCTAAGCTCTGTAAGCATAGTTTCCCACGCTATAAGAGGATAAGTAAAATACTTTTTGTAATCGAAATTATTGTGGGTAGCTGAAAATGGATTTCTTCTATAAATATATAGAAATGTGTGGGTAGTAATGGTATAGGATGAAGCACAAAGGGCGTGATATGCAAATGCTGTATCCTCACTAAATTTTGCACCACAGCAAAATCGAATATTCTCCTTTGCAAGCATATTTGTTTTATAAAGTAACGCAGCAAAATGGCCTTTTAGTGTACCATTGTTTGGTGTTGGTTGCGCATATATATCATGGTACTCAGCGTTTTCATACTCTCCGTATATAGCATATGCACTCATACTCTGGTTGGAAACATAGGAAGAAAACGCATAAATATCGGGCGATGCATCAGCATACAATACCTCCAATAATTCCGGAGTAAATATATTTCCCATACACCATGCATCATCTGCATCCAAAAACGCAATATATTTGGATTGACTATGAGTAATAACGTAGTCTATCCCAGTATTTCTTGCTACAGAAACCCCGCTGTTTCTTTGATGAATAACATGGATACCTTCGTTTTTTTGTGCAATAGAATCCAACAATAAATCAGAGCCATCTGTAGAGCCGTCGTCTACGCATATAATCTGCAGGTCATTTAACTGATGCTTTAAAATAGAATCAATTGCAGCACAAACAAATTCTTTGCAGTTGTACACAGGAATGATAACACTTAACAGCATTTTGTATCCCTCATTTCTTTTAATGAGCAAGGAAATATCGTTGTAAGGCTTGAGCATTTTCTACAATATCATATCCACTCTTCTTAATTGCTTTACTAGTATTGCTGCGAGGAATTTTTGCGGCAGCTACCACTGCAATTGCCCACGCTTTAGGCCCTTCAGAAAGAGATATCTGCTGGACTAAATCTGTTTTTTTACATTCCAGCGGCACTCCATCTGAAATCATGCAAGGAAGCCCAGATGCTTGTGCCTCAATTAAGGTAACTGGGACTCCTTCATAATGCGACGGAAATACAAATACATCCATCGCCTGCATTAAATTCGGCACATCATCACGTACACCTGTAAAAATAACATGCTCTTCAATTCCTAACTCCTGCACCTTTTTCTCAATCGCAGGTCTGAGTTCTCCATCGCCAACAAGGAGCAGCACAGCGTCACAACATCCAATAATTTTATAAAACACTTCAACTAAAAAATCATGATTTTTGGGATAGGAAAATCTACCAACATTTCCTATAACTAATGTATTATCTCTAATACCCAGCTTTTTTCTCTCTTTTTCTCTAGTCATCGGATTATAAATATAACGCTTAGCGTCAATTGCGTTATTAATTATAGAAAATGTGTTTTGGCCAAACATCCAACGACCTGCACTATCTCCACAAGCAAACAAATCTGTTGCTATTGCGGGTATTTTCCGCTTATAGTACAACTTGATGGGATATTTTAAGTCTCTATCCTGACTACTACTGTGGCTATGTGCAATTCTCACCGGTACACCTGCTCGTTTCGCAGCCGCCAGGGGGATCGCGCTCATGCAGTCCAGGTGGCTATGTACGATTTTATACTCAGGGTGTTCGACAAAAAAGCGGTTCAGAGCATTGAGATAGCTACGGCTCCACGGATTTAATCTGGGAAGTCGATAGATTTTCCCTCCCAGAGATTCAATTTCATCGTCATACGCTGCGCGCTCCTGCCGGTGTACCAAGAAGTCAAACTGAACCTGAGTACGATCAATATTACGGTAGTAATTCATCAGCATGGTTTCCAACCCGCCGCGGTTCATATGTGTAACAACATGCAGCACTCGTACAGGCTCGTTCATACTTCCAGTCCTTCCAAAGTGTCTTTCACAACTTTCTTTTTATCAAAAACCTCTTCCATATGCTTCCTCCCGGCCAGGCCCATATGCTTTCGCTTCTCATAATCCAAATCGGCAAACCGTTTCATGGCCTTATACAGGCTATCCGAATCTTTACGTTTGCAGAGCAAGCCGCTGACGCCATCGATCACAGCTTCTTTACAGCCGTGAATATCACTGGTAATCACCGGCCGGCCGCTGGCGGCGCACTCCAGATTAGTATTAGCCATTCCCTCATGCCAGGAGGGAAGTACAAAGCAGTGACTCTGGGCAATGAAGGGCCGTACATCCTTCTGATAGCCGTGATAGTGAAGCCAGCCGTCCTTCTGGTACTGCTCCATTTTTTCGGTGTAGTTCTCCTCACACCCGCCCAAAACATCCAGCGTACAGGCAATTCCATCCCGTTTCAGGCGCTCCATAGCCTCAAACAACTCATCAATTCCCTTTTCCTGCATAACTCGTCCCACAAACAGAAATCGAGTTTGGCCGTCGCAAGTCGGGTATTCACTCACCTGATAATGCTCCAAATTAACGCCTGCTCCATTTAAGAGGCAAGTTTTTTCCTTTGCTACAATTTTCTCATCGATAAAAATCTGCTGGTTTTCTGCATTCTCAAAGAAAACGACTTTCGCTTTCTTTAGTGCCATACGGTACAAACGGGTCACCAGTTTACGCAGCATGCCAGGATTCTGAAACGCGGTACCCAATCCCGTAATATTGGCGGCATAAGGCACCTTAGCCCATCTGCATGCGATGCCTCCATATATATTCGGCTTGATCGTATAGGTAATGACCAAATCAGGCTTTTCTGATTTAAGTATTCGCCTATACCGTCTGAACAGTGATAAGTCTGTGGCTGGATTGATGCCGCGGCGGTCTACCGGCGTATCGATTAGCTTACAGCCTGCTTGCAGCAAAGGTTCCAGCATTGCTCCGTTGGGCAGAGATAGGACAACAGAGTTCTTTTTCAGCAGCTCTATAATTAACTCTCTCCGAAACTGGTAGAGCCCCACATCATTATTTGCTAAAATCAATACTTTCATTTGATCTTCCTTGCAGGAACACCCACGTAGGTTCCGCTCTCCTTGATATCATTTATAACAACGGCGCCTGCTCCCACCATACAATTTTCACAGACTGCCAGATTATTGCTGACAACTGCCCCAATGCCGATCCAGGTGTGCTCCCCTACAGCCACTGTGCCAGCCAAATGGGCTCCCACCGAAATATGTACATAGTCGTTCAGCTTGCAGTCATGATCCACCGAGGCGCAGGTATTGACAATACATCCTTTTCCGATCACGCTTCCAGGATTGACCACAGCTCCAGCCATGATTGCAGTGCCAGGTAATATTTGCACATCCTCAGCCACAACAGCGGCTGGGTGAATCAAGACCGGAACATGTATTCCCCGTTTTTCCATCTCTTCTTGGAGTCTTTGCCGCACCAGAGCATTCCCAATAGCAACAAACCCA
Organism: Flavonifractor sp. An52; assembly: GCF_002159385.1. Lineage (NCBI taxonomy): Bacteria > Bacillati > Bacillota > Clostridia > Eubacteriales > Oscillospiraceae > Flavonifractor > Flavonifractor sp. An52. The sequence goes on along the minus strand of NZ_NFIB01000037.1, from coordinate 7,998 downwards.
TCACATTCAAAGTGGAAAATATCTTGACTTTTACCCGCAACAGAATAATCTCCGCACTGCACTCTATCGGCATTATCATCAAAGAAAACAATTTCCTGGTAGCAACCCATTTTTTTTGCAATATCAGCCACTACCTTTCCATGGCCGCTTGCCCCGATAATTCCCAATTTCTTCATTGTTTCACCGCAGTTCCTCTAAACTCTTCCATGGTAGCAGCGGTCTCAGAGCTGATTCCTTCACGCTTGACAAATGCCTTCATAACGGTGCTGAAAATAATATGTACATCCCCCAAAAATGTAATATGGTCCACATATTCTACATCCAGTTTAAACTTTTCCTCCCACGACACGGCATTTCGCCCATTAACCTGGGCATAACCAGACAGACCGGGGCGCACCTCATGCCGGCGGCGCTGCTCCTCATTGTAAAGAGGCAGATATTTCACCAGCAGAGGTCTGGGACCAATCACGCTCATATCCCCCTTGAGGATATTGAACGCCTCGGGAAGCTCGTCCAAGCTGGTAGCGCGCAGCAGTTTTCCAAATTTGGTCAGCCGAACATCATCGGGCAGCAGGTTGCCATGCTCATCCCGCGCATCTGTCATGGTGCGGAATTTATACAGCTTGAAGATCTTCTCATCCTTTCCGGGCCGATCCTGGGTGAACAGCACCGGGCTGCCCAGTTTGACCCGCACCAGGATGGCCACAATGACGTACAGCCAACAAAACACAATAATGGCTGCCAAAGCGCAAAAAATATCAATGGGCCTCTTAATAAAACGCTCATAAGGGCCATAAGGCTTATGCTTGGTCTTCAATCTTCTTCCCCCTCGGTCACATAAAGCAGCTGCGGATCATCTCAATGATCGCATCCTGCTCCTCAACCGTCATCTTATTGTCGCTGGGCAGGCACAATCCCCGCTGGAAAATATCCGCTCCCACATCTTCCACGCCGCCGGCAATATAGGCATTGGTACGAGCCCGGCCATTCCCCTGCCGGGTCACAAAGCCGTTCATCCGATAGATGGGCTGCATATGCATGGGCTTCCAGATGGGACGGCCCTCAGCATTATACTTAGCCAGTGTTTCCAGAATCTCTGTGGGACAGCTCTTGCCGGGTTCGCTGATATACAGGGCCTCCATCTCCCCCCTCACCTGGCGGCACATGGCCTCCCGGTCGATCAGCAGGCAGGACAGCCAGAAGTTGGGCTCAGAGTTCTGTCCATCATAGGGATTCATGGTGACAGGCAGGTCCTTCAGCCCCTCCTGATAGCGCATATAAATGGCTTTCTTCTGGGCAATATGCTCCTCCAGGTGCGGATACTGGCCCCGCACAACACCGGCGATCACGTTGCTCATGCGGTAGTTGTAGCCCAGTTCCTCATGCTGGTACCAAGGAGCATTCTCCCGGCTCTGGGTGGACCACTTCCGCGCCTTGTTGGCCGCCTCCAGATCATCGGTCAACAGCATACCACCGGAGCTGCCGGTGATAATCTTGTTCCCATTAAAGGAAATCGCGTTATACATACCAAACGTTCCGGTCTGTACCCCTTTATAAGTAGCGCCCAGAGATTCGGCAGCATCCTCAATCAACACCGCTCCATGAGCATCACAGATGGCGCGAATCTCGTCCAGCTTTGCCGGCGTGCCATACAGGTTGGCCACCACCACCACTTTGGTCTGGGGATAAAGCTCAAAGGCCTTTTCCAGCGCCACCGGGTCCATATTCCAGGTATCCCGCTCGGTGTCGATAAAGACCGGCACACCGCCCTCATATACCACCGGGTTGACTGTAGCCCCAAACGTCATGTCAGAGCAAAACACGGTATCGCCCGGCTTTACTCCAGCCAGCTTTACGCACAGATGAAGGGCGGCCGTTCCTGCCGAAAGCGCTACAGCATACTTGCATCCCACCTTTTCGCAGGTCAGCCGCTCCACTTCATTGATATTCTCTCCAACTGTAGACATCCAGTTGCTCTCATAGGCCTGGGTCACATAGTTCAGTTCTTCCCCGTGCATGGTAGGGGTGGAAAGCCAAACTTTTTTCTCAAAAGGCTTCATTTATCCTCTCTCCTGTAAAACAATAGTTGTGCACAGCAAATCGGCCCACAGCTCATAGATGGCAGTGGGTCGGTTTCTTATGTCGATTCTGTTTTTATGCATGAAAATAAGGCTTACTGCACCTTGCTCAGGAGTCTCTTTCAGCAGCCGTCTCATACACCCAAATCCGACCAAAACACTTACAGAAATACCACCTGCGACATTATAATATCTCCCTAATTATACCGATATTGTATTCTCCTTGCAATATTCTAAAGATAAAAAAACAGCGAAAAAAGTCTCACTTTTTACACAAACAGTTGGGTTTAGCTAACTACCAATATCCTGCAAATATTTTTGATCGCTTATTTATGACCAACTAAATCGCCAAAATCCGACCGCATACAGAGGTCACATGGTGTCAAGCGGAGACAGCAACTCAGAAAATGATTGTCAATATTTTTCGACCGGATTATAATGGAAACAACTATAAATGCAGGATAGCGGTATCTCTATTTCGGTGTGTACGCAGAAAGAAGGGACACATATGGCAGAATATCTGACTTGGGGTGCCACGCTCATGGGGGGTGTCGGCACCAGTACCGCGGGATTTATCGGTCTGGCGGAAAAGGGACCCACTGCGGGAACTCCTGTGCTCATTACCAGCTTTGCCGAATACCAGCGCCGGTTCGGCTCCTATCTCTCTCCTCAGCGGTACGGCAGCAACCGGTTCCTTCCCAATGCGGTAGAGCACTTCTTTGCCAACGGAGGCAACACCTGCTATGTAATGCGGGTGGTACCCGAGGACAGCACCCGGGCAACGGTCACCCAAGGCCGCTTTACCTTTACCGCCAAGGATCCCGGTGAATGGGGCAACCAGCTGAGCATTGTAATAACAGCCGACAGCAAGAGCAAAAGCCAGGTTCAGTCGGTGGCCGGCAAAGCGGATGATGCCTGCACCGCGGAGTTCCCCGTCCTGAACGTCGTGGTGAGTCACGGCAGCATGACCGAAACTTATTCCGGCTGCACCCTCAATCCAGACTCTTCCGACTACTTGATAACCCGGCTGCAGCTATCCCAGCTGGTGACGGTAACGGTGGAGCCGGCAGATCAGAGCCAGAAGGACAGCCTGGGCGAAACGGACAACAGTCTGACCCTCCAACTGTCCGGCGGCACTGACGGAACCCTGTCCAATCCAGCCGCCAGTCTGTATAAGGGAAGCGCCGCCATCCCCGGCCAGCCCACCGGTCTGGCCGCCTTTACCGAGCTGTCCGATGTGAATATCATGGCCATTCCCGGTGTGACCGACCAGGATGTGCAGGCCGCCCTTATCGCCCACTGCGAGACCATGGGCAATCGCCTGGCAGTGTTGGACACCCCCCAGGACAAGGTGAATATCGCCAGTCTGACAGCCTTCCGCAGCGTTTATGACAGCTCCTATGCCGCCATGTATGCCCCCTGGATCAAGGTGTTTGACCCCCTGTGCAACCAGTCCGTTCTCCAGCCCTCCTCCGGCGCTGTGTGCGGCATCTATGCCCGCAGCGATACTCAGCGCGGGGTGCACAAGGCCCCGGCCAACGAGGTGGTGCGGGGCTGTACCGGTCTGAGCGCCAACTACAATACCGCCGAGCAGGCCAAGCTCAACCCCATCGGGATTAACCTGATCCGCTCCATTCCCGGCCAGGGCACCCGGTTGTGGGGCGCCCGCACCTGCTCCAACGACGGCAAATGGAAGTACGTCAACGTGCGGCGTCTCTTCTTCTTTCTGGAGCAGTCCATCCGGGCCCATACCAACTGGGTGGCCTCTGAGCTCAACGACGAGAGCCTGTGGACCAGGGTAAAGGGCACCATCACCATGTTCCTGGAGGCCCAGCGCCGCAACGGATCCCTGGCCGGTTCCACGCCGGACCAGGCCTACTATGTCAACGTAGGCACCGATACCATGACTCAGAACGATATTCTCAACGGGCAGCTCATCTGTGAGATTGGTGTGGCTCCGGTGCGCCCGTCTGAATTTGTGGTCTTCCGCATCACCCAGCGCACCCAAATCACCACCCAGCACTGATGAGGAGGAATAAAATGATGGCGTATGTTATCTCTCCATTCAAAAAATACAACTATAGAGTAACCATTGACGAGACAGAGGAGGCCGGATTTTCCGAAGTCTCCTCCCCCGACATTGCCGCCGACCCCATGGAGTACCGGCAGATGAATCCGGCACGCAAGACCCCCGGTATTCTGAAGTATTCCAACGTCACCCTGAAGCGTGGTACCACCGACTCCCCGGCCTTTATAAACTGGATGACCGAAGTACAAAACAACACTATCAACCGCAAAACGGTTGTGATCACCCTGGTGGACGACGAGGGAAAGGACTCCGCTTCCTGGCAGCTGAAAAAGGCCTGGCCCACCAAGTACAACGCCCCAGACTTCAACTCCACCAGCAAGGAGGTAGCCATCGAAAGCCTGGAGCTGGTGTGTGAGGGTATTACCCGTACCATGTAAGATGCGTGGAGCCCCCACTCCAGGCAGACAAAAAATCAGAGGGTATAAGATGTCCTGCTTTACACAGGGACACTTATACCCTCCAGATTACCTCCGCCTTCTCGCCGGACAGGCGGATCTCCTCTATGAACTGGGCTGCTACCAGTTTTTTCTGCTCAAAGGTCAGAGGACCAAATCTCAGATGCTCCGGCTTTGCCCTCGACGCCTTATGCAGCTTGCTCTGACGTTCCAGCAGTTCCCCCCGCTGCTTCTCCAGCTTTTCAATGGTCCGGTTGATGTAGGGCATGGTCAAATCGCTGCTCTCGGCCAGTGCGGATATGAGCCGTTCGATTTTCTGATCGATCTGTGCCAGAGCCTGGGCCGCCTCCCGGTCCTCTGCCGGACCGGCTTCCGTATCCGGACATTCCGCCAGCAGCTTTTCCAGCTCCGCTTCCACACAGGCCTCCAGCTCCCGAAGATCCACCCGGATGGATGCGTCACAAAGACCCAGATTGGAACGCCCGCTGCAGATCAGATAATATTTATCTCTGTCCCGGTTTACTTTGACGCTGTACCCGCAGCAGCCGCATTTCAGCAGTCCGGACAGCCAGGTGTGCTTTCCGCGGCCTGCACCGCCCAGCTGCCGGTTGGCGTCCAGCTTGTACTGGCATTGGAGCCACAGGGCGGATGGGATCAGCCCGTAATGGGTGGACAGGGAAAAGTGCTGCTCTTTCAGGTCCTGGTACTTGCCGGCACTCCGGTCCCGCTTGCCCACCACCATGCCGGCGTGGAGACCGTCGAACTCCTCCAGCCGGTTGGCGAAATTGAGTCCCTTCCCTTGATAGTAGAGGTAGACATCCTCGTCTGCCATGACATATACCGGACTATGTAAAATCCGGGACAAGGATACGTTGTCCCACACGGCCCGTTTTGGAGCCGGGATACCGTCCGCATTCAGAGCCCGGGCCACACCGCCCAGGCTTGCTCCCTCCATGGCATAGTCCTGAAAGATCCGCTCCACCACGGGCGCCTGTTCATTGGGCAGCAGGCCGGGGAGCAGGTTTCCATCCGGCCCCGGCAGCTTGCCGATCTCAAACCCATAGGGTGCGGGACCGCCGGGCCAGGCACCCAGCCTGGCCCGCTGATAATAGTTGTCCCGCACCCGCTGGGCGGTAGTCTCCCGCTCCAGTTGGGCAAAGACCATGATGATGTTCAGCATGGCCCGCCCCATGGGAGTGGAAGTATCAAAGGTCTCATTGATGGAGACAAACTCCACGCCGTGCCGCTTCAAGAGCTCCCACAGCCGCCCGAAGTCGGCAATGGAGCGGGAGAACCGGTCCAGCCGGTAGACAATGATCTTTTGGATCAGCCCCCGTTCCACATCCTCCATCATGCGTTGGAAGGCCGGGCGATTGGTATTCTTGCCGGAATATCCCTTATCCTGATAGATCTGGACCTCTTCTCCCGCCTTTTGACGGCACAGATCAATCTGCCCCTGGATAGAGAGGCTGTCCGCTTTGTCCACGGACTGCCGGGCATAGATCGCGTCCAGAGCGGACACCTCCTTTTATCCCGTGATGTAAAAGCCGCTCCTTTAAATTGCCCGCCGCCTGCGCAATGCCGCGATGCAGGCACGGTAGACTTCCAGCAGGGCAGCGATGCGCTGGTCCTCAGAACCCTCTGAATGTGGATGCAGATGTACTACTTTCAAAACCATTCCCTCCTGTCTCAAATAATGCCGCTTTTTCCAGCTGGTCCAGCCGGATATGGTACACTCTGTGGAATCCTTGCGCCGGCTTCACGGTGTTGGCCTTGTCACTCTCGTGTGTGACCAGCACCCCGGCAAGCTTTAGCGCTCTCCCTATCCTATTCCGGTTGATCCCCCGATATCCATTCTGCACCGAGATGAACCATTCTGCCACGCCGGGCGGGAGAAACAGGTCCTGACCTCGGATAACAGCATAGCCCTCCTCCAGCTTTTTCAGTTTTTGGTGCACAGGAATTATTTTTTTCTGGATTCCCTTCCATAACAGACATGGGATGGATTCCTTGATAATGGCGGATTCGATGCGGTCAAGGATCTGCTTTTGCTTTTTGTTCCATATCTTGAGTGTCCGGTCAAAGAACCTGATTGTCTCTTTGTAGCAGGTTTCGTCTGTCGCCCCCGTCTCTACTGCAAAGCGCATGAAACGCTCAAAGGCCCACTGCAGGCAGAACTGCCCGGTAGCCAACCGATCCAGCCGCTTGTTTTCTGTTGTGGCTTGGTAACGCTCCCGCAGCAGCTGTGCCTCCTGCTCATACCGGGGAAGAAACCATTCCAGAAAGGCTGACAAAGCCCCTGCGGCAATGCTGCGGTCATCCGTCCGCCCGCCTTTCATGGGATGGTCCAGGGACACAATAATACAACGGGTCACATCCGAAACCGTCTGCATATCAAACTCCGCGGTGATGGCTACCCCAGCCTCAGTGGAAGGAAACATCCCGTGTTCGCCCGCTTTGGTCCGTACGGCACCTTTGTTAGAGGCCTCCCGGATGACTTGCGCGCCGGTTTGCAACCGCTTGCGCTGAGAATCCTTTCCCGTTGAGAGGCACAGATCGTCCAGCACGACAGGCAGATCCCGGGCCGCCCGCAGGTTTTCCCGAAAGCCGGCCATGGTGCTGCCTGCTTCGGTAATCAGCGCAGGACGGCCGGTATTGTCCTGGTCGTACACTGCGAAAAAGCGCTTTACAGTTTCTGTTTTTCCCAACCCAGACCGTCCGCTGATGTAGAGCACACTGGCCAGCGGGATCCCGCACTCCAGAACCAGGCTCTGGAGTGCGGTCAGAATTCCAAATGCGAACACAGGGGTGGTAACGAATGGGTCGTTGGCCTGGAGGCGCTCCAGCAGTTCCTCTGCCTGCCGTCCTGATTCATACCGGGCCGGCTCCAAGTGCAGACGGGCAATATCCTGTGAAAAGATTGCGTCTACCTCACATCCTCCGATCACCCGGTTCCCGGCTACGAATACGGCCCCCTTTTCCAACCGGTGCAGCCCTGTCTGGCAAAATGCCAGCCCCCCTGTGTTCCTTTGAAGATATTCTGACAGACGTTCAGAGAGGCAGGCGGACAGGCCATCCCGGTAACGGCGCTGGTAGAGGCAGAGATCGGGATGCCGCTTCAGAAACTCCAGCTTGCCGATGCACTCCGCCGGAACCCGCTCCTGATAGCAACCTGCATCCGAGCGCAAATGAAGGTCAATGAATGCCAGCGCGCCACAGTTGGGCCCATCTGCCCATCGATAGATCTGGGTGACCGTAACCTCAAAATTACATAGCCGTTTACCGTCACGATATATTCCCATACCACTCATAAAATTACCTCCTCGTATAATAAGATTCAAAGTTAATAATTTCAGGCATCAGCAGGCATTGAGATGCCCGTGATACAATAGCTGTAGGACAGCAGGGTCAAGCTCTCCACCTCCTTGTTGAGCCA
>NZ_NFIB01000036.1:0-26640 GCF_002159385.1 Flavonifractor sp. An52 | reverse complement strand
GTAAGCCCGAGAAAGAAATGCAGTCGGCAAACCTTTCGGGGCCCCTTAAGGGGCTTCGTCCGTATCAGGCCCTTTTAGGGCCTACTCAAGCCTCCGGCTTAGCCGGAGGTTTTGACTAAGGTTAGTAGGAAACGCCCTGCCAGATCATGGCGTCGGCCACCTTCATGAAGCCGGCGATGTTGGCACCTGCCACCAGGTTGCCGGGCATACCGTACTCCTCGGCGGCCTTGGCGGCGTTGTGGTAGATGTTGGTCATGATGTCGTGGAGCTTCTGGTCCACTTCCTCGAAGGTCCAGCTCAGGCGCATGGAGTTCTGGCTCATCTCCAGACCGGAGGTGGCTACGCCGCCGGCATTGGAAGCCTTAGCGGGAGCAAACAGCACACCGTGCTGCTGGAACCAGGCAACCGCCTCGGGGGTGGAGGGCATATTGGCACCCTCGGCCACGGCGAAGCAGCCGTGCTCCACCAGAGCCTTGGCGCCCTCCAGGGGCAGCTCGTTCTGGGTGGCGCAGGGGAGGGCAATGCCGCAGGGAACGGTCCAGATGCCCTGGCAGCCCTCGTAATACTTGGCGGTGGGGACATAATCCAGGTAGGTCTTAATGCGGTCCCGCTTGACCTCCTTGATCTCCTTGATGACCTTGTAGTCGATGCCGTTCTCGTCCACGATGTAGCCGTTGGAGTCGCTCATGGCGATGACCTTGCCGCCCAGCTGGGTAGCCTTCTGGTTGGCGTAGATGGCCACGTTGCCGGAGCCGGAGATCACCACGCTCTGGCCCTGGAAGGACTTGCCGGCGGCCTTGAGCATCTCGTTGGTGAAGTAGCACAGGCCGTAGCCGGTGGCCTCAGTGCGGGCCAGGGAGCCGCCGTAGGTCAGGCCCTTGCCGGTCAGCACGCCGTTAAACTCGTTGCGGATCCGCTTATACTGGCCAAACAGGTAGCCGATCTCACGGGCGCCCACGCCGATGTCGCCGGCGGGCACGTCGGTGTCAGGGCCAATGTGGCGCTGCAGCTCAGTCATGAAGGACTGGCAGAAACGCATGACCTCGTTGCTGCTCTTGCCCTTGGGATCAAAGTCGGAACCGCCCTTGCCGCCGCCCATGGGCAGACCGGTGAGGGAGTTCTTGAATACCTGCTCAAAGCCCAGGAACTTGATGATGGACAGGTTGACGGAGGGATGGAACCGCAGGCCGCCCTTGGAGGGGCCGATGGCGGTGGAGAACTGCACCCGGTAGCCGCGGTTCACCTGGACCTGGCCATGGTCGTCCACCCAGGACACGCGGAACAGCAGGCTGCGCTCAGGCTCCACCATACGGTCCATAATGCCCATCTTGGCCAGCTCGGGCTTCTGATTGTACACGGGCTGGAGGGATTCCATAACCTCGCCTACAGCCTGGAGGAACTCGGGCTCATGGGCGTTCTTCTTGCAGACGCCTTCGTACACGTTCTGAAGGTAAGAATTGGTGATCGTAAATGCCATAATGCCAAACCCCTTTGCTTGGCGGCCCTAGGGGGACCGACCGAAATTTGATTGTGTTCAGCTGTTCAGAGGAACACTTTGCTGTGTTGAAGTTATTATAATTCATAGCGCCATGAAATGCAAGAGAAAAAAGAAGAATTGCATATTTGACGAAAAACACCCGATCCGACCGGTAGGAAGTGCACCAGTTTGACTGCCAGGTTGCAAAGAAGAACGGGCGGTCGCATTGGCGACCGCCCGTGGCATATGTAATACCTTAGTTTTTCTTTTTGCCGACCACGCACAGGATGATGCCGACCACCAGCAGGATCACGCCGATGACGATGAACATGGTGCCGGGGTTAGCGGTACCGCTGCTCATGATGCTGGTGAACTGGGCCTCCAGGCTGTTGTTCTGCATAAAACCGTAACCGGCGCAGCCGATACCGGCGATGATCAGAATGATACCCAGGATAAACATATGGACACTCCTTTCTCTTTGTACTCTCTTTTTCAGTTCCCATTGAGGCGGGAAAAGATCATCTGGGCGCAGGGTCCAGATGGCAATTATTATACTCAAGTTCCAAAGAAAGTCAATCGAAAGCCGTAATAAAATTCATATATTAACGTAGGATAATAAATATAAGGTATGAAAAACTCTTTGACGGAAGGTGGAAAAAGCATTATACTAAAATTAGGATAGGAGGTGTCCTTATGAAGCATATCGTCATCACCATCGGCCGTGAATATGGCTCCGGCGGACGGCTCATTGCCAAGCAGTTGTCCGAGGAGATGGGCATTACGTTCTACGACAAGCAGCTGATCTCCGATGTGGCCAAAAAGACCGGCTTTTCCGAGCACTTTATCCGCAACGCCGAGCATCAGCGCCCCACCAACAGTTTTCTCTATGACCTCTATACCAGCGTACAGACGCCGTCGGTACCCGACCAGGTGTTTATCGCTCAGGCCAAGGTCATTAAGGAGGCTGCTGCCAGAGAGTCCTGCGTCATTGTAGGCCGCTGTGCCGACTATATTCTCCGGGATCAGCCCCGCTGCCTGAAGGTGTTTGTCAATGCGCCTCTGGATCAGCGAATCCGCCGCGCCCGGGAGGAGTACGGTGTACAGGAGAACAATCTGGAGAGCTATGTGATCCGGCAGGATAAAGCCAGGGCCTCCTATTATAACTATTTTGCCACCGGCCGTTGGGGACAGAGCCGGGAATACGATTTGTGTGTCAACAGCCGCATCGGTATCGACGCCTGTGTGGCTGTGATTCGTGCCGCAGCCCAAGCGATTGCCGACAGCTGATTTTTTGAAAAAGCCGGGACCCGTTGCAGTGCAACGGGTCCCGGCTTTTTTGCGGGGAAAATCGCATAAATTGTGAACAATATTGATTGATTGTGTGAACATTAGCACTCTCCTATTGACAATGCTAATTCTGGTGCTATAATAAGGCTGTGCTTAGGAAAGAGGACCGAAAGGGAATCGGACCAAGGTACTGTTACAAGAAAACAAAGCAGGTAACAAAAGCTCGCCACCGAGAGGTCCCACTCCCCAGCTACGAGCCGCAGAAGACGAATGGAGGTATGACTTATGTTACCTAGCATTTTTGGTGAGAATTTGTTTGATGAGTTTTTCCAGGACCCCTTTGACCGGATGTCGGTTTTTTCCGATCACAACCCGCTCTATGGTAAGCACGGCAAGAATCTGATGAAGACCGATGTGCGGGAGACTGAGAATACCTATGAGCTGGATGTGGATCTGCCCGGCTTTAAGAAGGATGAGGTCCAGCTGGAACTGAAGGACGGTTGTCTGACGATCAGCGCCGCCAAGGGCTTGGACAAGGATGAGGAGGAAAAGAACGGCCGTTATCTGCGCCGGGAGCGCTATGCGGGCCAGTGCAGCCGCAGCTTCTACGTGGGCGATCATGTGGAAGCCAAGGATGTCTCCGCTAAGTTTGAGGACGGCATTCTGAAAATTACCCTGCCCAAGATGGCTCAGCAGCTGCCTGTGAACCACACCATTGCCATCGAGTAAGCAAGTATTAAAAACGGGCGCGCTGCAATATGCAGCGCGCCCGTTTTTTGACATACGGGATCTTTACCAAGGAGCCCTTGAATCTGTTCTGCCGGCTATGGTATGATGATTTCGCTTGAAAAACCCTTTGGCAACCAGCGGTTGCGGAAGTTCAAGCCAAACTTTATGGCGAAAAACCGGATGGTTTGATAGGCTGAACCTGTCCGGTAAGGCCGGAAGAAAGGATGGCGAGAAAGAATGACCTTGGGAGAGCGGATTCTGAATTACCGCAAGCGAGCAGGCTTATCTCAGGAGAGACTGGCCGAACTGCTGGGAGTGTCCCGACAGGCGGTGAGCAAGTGGGAAGGTGACGCCGCCCAGCCGGAACTGGATAAGATTGTGGCACTGGCCAGGTTGTTTGGGATTACCACGGACCAGCTGCTGCTGGGAGAGAGGCCCAATCCGGGCCCGCCCACAGAGGCGGCGCCTGAGAAGAGAGAACCCAGATGGTATCTGCTGGGGATTTTGCCGCTGGCAGTGGGTGCGTATTTGCTGATCCGGGGAGTGCTGCAGCTTTCCGCGGTGAGTGGCTTGTGGGAGTTTATGAAGTTGCCCGGATTCCTGTCATAGGGGGATAAGAGTATGGATCTTGATCTTTATAATAGTAGTATGGACCATGTGATGTCTATCATGTATGGTCCTATCATTACTCAGATCGTACTGGGCGGAATCCTGGTAGCGGTAGGGGTGTTAATCCTGGTCCTGGGACACCGCCGTTATCGACGGAAATATGGAAAGTAAGAGAAAGTAAAAAAGTTTTTTGAATTTGAAAAAAACACTTGACGGCAGAGTTAAGTTGTGCTATCTTAATACCAGAAATGATAATCATTACTGATTAGCACTTCCGGCTAACCCGAATCAAATAAAATGAATGACAAATTAGGAGGAAAATCACATGAAAAAGTGGGTCTGCTCTGTTTGCGGTTATGTTCACGAAGGGGATTCCGCCCCTGATTTCTGCCCCATCTGTAAGGCTCCCAAGGAGAAGTTCGTGCTCCAGGGCGGCGATAAGACCTGGGCTTCTGAGCACGTGGTAGGCGTGGCCAAGGGCGCTCCCGAGGAGATCATCCAGGGCCTGCGTGAGAACTTCCAGGGCGAGTGCTCTGAGGTTGGTATGTACCTGGCTATGGCCCGTGTGGCTCACCGCGAGGGCTATCCCGAGATCGGCCTGTACTGGGAGAAGGCCGCCTACGAAGAGGCTGAGCACGCCGCTAAGTTTGCTGAGCTGCTGGGCGAGGTCGTGACCGACTCCACCAAGAAGAACCTGGAGATGCGTGTGGACGCCGAGAACGGCGCTACCCAGGGCAAGACTGACCTGGCTAAGCTGGCCAAGCAGCACAACCTGGACGCCATCCACGACACCGTGCACGAGATGGCTCGCGACGAGGCCCGCCACGGTCGCAGTTTTGAGGGTTTGCTTAAGAGATACTTCGGTTAATAAAAACCCTTGAAAAATATACACTTTTGACACCCTAAACATTGACAAAAGGGAACAAAATAAAGGGATTTGACAATAAGTAATAACTTTTGAAAATTCAACCCTCAAAATCCTTTATACTGTCTTTGTTTTAGCGATACTGTCTTTGTATATGGCATTTACCAAACATAAAAAAGGGACACTGGCACCCATAGTGCCAGTGTTCTTTTTATTTGTTTTTGTATAGTATGCCTGTATAATACCCATAAAACAGAACCACACGGAACACGAATATGTTTAGGGACGCCTACAGACGCCCCTAAACGCCTACAGTTTTTTTTTAGACCGAAAACACCAATAGAGACCTATAGAGACCTATAAACACCTACAGCCATTTTATAGAAAAATGATAAAAACCCTTATAACATATACATTTTAAGCACTCCAAAAAGTCAAAATAAAAAGTGTAGGGAATACCTACACTTTTTAACTATGTATCTTTAATTTTTGCTGATTTTTTCTATCTTATTTTAATTTTACCACCCATAACCCAACTACTAAACTTAAAACACGAAAAAAGAAAATTTTTAATTTTTAGTATATAGTTAGTATATATTAAGTATAAACACATTAAAGATTATTGATATACTGCTTCATTTTTTCGTTTGCTATCTCGTTATTACCAAAATAGTATTTTTGCGTTGTGCTTATTTTCTTATGTCCTAACCGCTCCATTAGTTTAGGAATCGGAACATTAAGGGCTGCAAGGGTGCTTGCGTGGGTATGCCTCAAATTATGATATTTAAAGTGAATACCCAGATCGTTTTTAAAGTTCTTCGCCCAACTCTTAAAACTATCAGAACTTAATAAGCTCCCATCTTCTCGCCTGTTTATAAAAGAACCCCCAACGAGTGGATCATCTTGCCCTGCGCGCATACGAACCCTGACGGTCTCCGTGTTTTTGTATGCTGTGCCATACTCTTTTTTATAACTCTCTTGTTTTGCTTTATGCTCTACGAGTAGGGCATAGAGTTTATCCGGTATATCTATAACCCTTTTTGCCGTTGTAGTTTTACAAGGGACTAACACAAAATTATGCCCACTCTTTAACATCTGCCTCCTGATTGTTATTGTATGGGCTTTAAAGTCCACATCATCCCACATTAACCCGAAGGTCTCGCTTATTCTTAACCCTAAATAATACCCACATTCAAAAGCAATATAAAGAGAACTATTTTTTATTCTCTCCCGCATTTTTTCTATTTCTTCTAAAGTGTAGGTCTCTATTGTGTTTTCTTCGTCGTCCCCATCTTGTGCTTTGGGCATCTGTATTCTTGTGTGTTCGTCTTCACACATTGAGTCATACTTCTTTTTATCTATCCAACCCATACGATACGAATAACCATATAACAGATAGAAAAATTTTAAAAAACCATTCACGAACTGAAAAGAATAGGCACCGTCCCTATCATTGAACCCATCGCCCTGTGTGTATAATTTTGTCAGATAGTTATTTATGAACCCGGGAGGAGTCTCATTTATTTTCAAATTTTCAAACTGCTCTTTTATATGACAGCGCCACATTGACTCCTGTTTTTTTAATGTGTTTTCTCTTTTTTCTGCCGCCCCGTGTTCTTTATAATGCTCATACACGAACCCAAAAGAATATGAACCCGTATTTTTTACTTGTTCTTGTTCTTCGTAATTTGCCAGAAATTGAATTCGCGCCTGTTTTGCTTCTGTTTTACTTTTGAACCCTTTGCGCCTTATGTCTTTACCATCCTTAACCACACGAAAACCCCAGGTCTTCGCTTTTTCATTGAAAAAAAGGCCATCACCTGCACCGCCTACATTTAACTTCTTCATTTTGGGGTCTCTCTCCTTATCTTTTTATAAAAGTGCTAAAAACCCTTATGATATAAGCATTTTTAACACTTCAAAACTCTATTTTCAAAAAATACCCATAAACTCTATATTTTCTTTTAGTGGTATTTAATTTTTTGTTGATTTTTTGCATCTTATTTCTTTTTTACTACCCATAACACACGATAAAAACGATAAAACAATAAAATTACACATATTTATCTTTTAACCCTTTTAATTTCTCTAACCTTTGGGGGTTCTGGTTTACTTTTAAAAGTTTGTTTAGAACCCTTACTATTTTTTCTTTACTTTGGGTATGCCTGAACTCTCCTTTTATAACCCGGGAGACCTGCATTCGTGAACAACCCGCACGAGCTGCAATAGTGCTATAACTTAACCCGTCACAATACCCATTTATTATTTTTTCTATTTCTGAACTATTTAGTTCTGTTCTTTTACCCGTTCTATTTCTTCTCTGTTTTTCTTCGAGTTCATCCAATTTTCTTTTTAATGTGTCTATTTCTTTATTTAAGGCCACACATTTTTTTAAGTCATCTGTGCTGCGTGTTTTTACTTCTTCTAAACTATGAGTCAAGTTTTCATTATATTTTTTTAGCTCGTTTATGTTCTGCCTTATGCTTAAAAAAATTAAGGGCATTTCTTTTTCGCAATAGTGCTTTAACTCTGAATTTTCTTTTTTTAACTCTTTATTTTCGGTCTCTAACTCTTTATTTTTGGTTTTTAACTGCTCTATATGCTCTTTGTATTCTTGCTCTGCTTGTAGAGTTTCCTTTATGGTCTCTTGCTCTTTTTCTTCATCTGAACCCTCTGAACCCATAGAACCCAACGAACTTATTTTTATACCTTTACCAGTTTTCTTTTTAGTATATACCCGCTCTACTACGATCTCAGAGGCTCCAGAACCCATTAACATTTTTAAAACTTCATCAACTGAAGCTGCTTTTTCTTTTTCTTCTATACCCATAACCACCACCCCTCCCATCTTTTTTACACTTAAAACTCTTGTGAACCTTCATAATAAAACTCAGCTACTTCACATATACCCATATACGACTCTAATTTCACTTCACCCAAAGAAAAGGTTTTTAATAAAAGGGTTTTCAGTTTTCGTTCTTCAATTTCACGGGCTAAACCTACTAAACTTTTGAGTCTCTCTTTACTTTTTTCTATTTCTTTTTTATACTCCTCTGTCTCTTTCTTGCACTTTAACGCGCCATAAATGACACCTAAAAGGCTTAAAGAATTTATTTCATACTCTAAACGTTTCGATAATGGTATATACCATTTTAATTCTTCTTTTATGCCCTCTATATACCCATCTGGTATATAACAAACGGTATCATAAAAAAGACTTAAAAGATGAAGGATATAATAAAAAAGTGCGTCTCTATTTCTCTGCTCTTGTTTTCTATCTTTTTCAGCGTGTGAATTATAAAACTGTATTATGAACTCTATGTTCTTATAAACATCCGTTTTAAAGGCGTCTGCTTTTCTTACTGCATCAGCATAACAATCTTTGTTTACTACTTCATTTAAATGCGCTTCTGCTTTTCTTATTACGGTCTCATAATCAGAGAACCCATAGTCTCGCCTTTTTGCTTCTTTTAATGCTGTTTCTGCTTTTTGGGCTTCTAAATAGTTATCATCACATAAAGAATCATAAAACTCATTAAACTCTTCTGTATCTTCGTAGTTTTCTAACTTGTTATAAAATTCGTCAATAAGTAAGTTTAAATAATATAAGTTCTCGTCTTTGGTTTTTTTGAACCTGTTTTTTTCAAATAGTTCTTTAAATGTTGGGTTTAATATACCCAACTGGGCTTTTATAGTATTACGATCTGTTAAACTCTCTAAACTTTGAAAAAAACTTAACTGATCAGGGCTTACTTTCTCGTAATCACCTATAAGAAGGGCGCCATCAAAAATATTTTTATACTTTACAAACATTTTGCTTACACCCCTTTTTGTTCCTTTATATAAAAGTCTATTGCATCTTCTACAAGGCGGGTCACAGTTTTTTCTTCTCTCTCTGCTAACTGCTTCATCAGTTTTATACGTTTCGGAGTCGTTCTCATTGTAAAAACCTCAGTTTTCAATTTTGGTTTATTTGTGTTCTTTGTGTTCATAGATAGAACCCCCTTTTTGTTATATTTAAACATTTTTTTATTTCTTTTCCTCTTCTGTAAGTATATTTTACCGCTGCACACTCTTATATGTCAATACATGTGTATAAACAAAACAGGGGCATAAAAACCCCCATTTGTCAAGTATTTTTAAAAAACTTATTTTTAACTATTTGTTAGAACCCTTATAAAATAGGACTTATTTAAATTGTAAACTTTTTATGAACATTTAAAATTTTTTGTCAACATTTGCTTATATCTTCTTATTTTTGCTTGCTGCTTATACTGTTCCTGAATTCCTTTGTATATAGTAAAATAATCTGTTTTATTTCTTAACAACCTCTTACAAGTTTCTACACTCAACCCCTCTTTATGTGCTACTTCTTCTATACTATAACCCGCATAAATAAGCTGTAGCATAACACCTACATCTACATAAATTTTACTATCCATACTTACACCATTATACGAAAGTGTAAAGGGCTTTAAAGGTGGTAAACCTCTCTTGAATTCTACATTCTCTATATAACCCTCTTGTGTGGTTTTCATTACGGTTTCAGTTTTCATTATAAGTTCCTCCTTAAAATATCAAACACAGTTATATGCTTATTAGTTCCTTCACTTTTCACTACTTAGTTTATTTTTTTATGTTTACATTGTTAGTACATCAGTCTCTTTTTATGTCAAAAAATTATAAAAACTATCTTTTTATGCTGCTCGTTTAGAACTAAACGAGACAGACAAAATATAGATGGCATATAGAAAAATACCCAAAATCAACACACAAACACTAAACACGATAAAAAGTTATCAAAAACGATTTTTTGGGCTGCTCGTTTAGAACTAAACGAGACAGACAAAATATAGATGGCATATAGAAAAATACCCAAAATCAACACCCAAATACTAAACACGATAAAAATTATAAATTTTAGTATTTTACTCTGCACCACCTAAAATATCAAAAGTTATTTTGATTTCTTGTTGTTCTTTACTGTTTCTGTTCTCTATTTCTTCTTTTAGTTCGTTATATAATGCGGTCTCTGCTTCATATACATATCCATCTAAAAAAATAGACAACCTTATTAAACGATCTAAATCCTTAACAGTTTTAACTTCTATTTCTTTATTTTTTAGTTTATCTATGTATGTATTCAATGAACTATTTAAAATATTTTGATACTGATTTACGGTTTTTCTACGGTTTAATAAACTTTGTCGCCTGTTTTCTTCTAACTGCTGCTTATTTCTTAAACTAACCTCATCACCCCAATTTTCAGACGAACCCCACTTTTTAACGGTGGTTATACTCTTTTTAAAATGCTCTGCTACTTTTGAATAACTACGATCTGAACCCAAATCATAATAAAATTCAAACTCTTTTATATGCTTTAACTCTGACACGATACACACCCCCGATCGTTTTAATTTGTTCTGTTCGTGTTCTTATACTGTTCTTTATTTTGTCTATACTCAACTATTAAACAACCCCACCCCCTACCATTCTACGAAGCGCACAGCGCTTCTAAATGGTAGGGGGTGGGGTTCTCTTATGATTATATATAAAAGGGCGCCTGGGGGCTTCTGGAGGGCTTATAGCACCACCTACACCCGACCACCACCCCTATATACCTTCTAACCTTACTGACCTTATACAGAACTACTACGAATTACACGAACACATACAGAACTACACTGAACTATAATGAACCACACAAACAACGATCAACAGTAAAGAGTATAGAGACCACCCACTCCCGACCACCACCCCTATATACCCATTTACTTATAACTTCTATTCTTTTCAACCTTCCAATGCTAGTATGTATGCGATTTATTACTTATTTACTTATTTTTCAAATTTTCTATTTTTCCATTTTTCTTATCCTCATATGTATACTACACCACTGTCCCACATTTCCCATTTTTGTCCCAAAACACACACCACCCAAAAACCCTTATAAATACTATTATATAAGCATGGCAATTTTTACCATTTTTTTATGTCCATATTGATTTTTATTTATGCTGTTTTTTCAGTTTTTCAAATAATACCCGGCATATATAGATTTATGACTGATTTTTGATTTTTCAACTGTCTCTATATATGTCCATAAACCACTAAAACGGGGCATTTTTAGAACTATTCAAAAATAAAAATACCCATATTCTTTTTATCTGTATATGTTTTAAGAACACACGAACAAAAGAGGAGTCACGACTGAACCAAATAACCCCTATAGACCCCTATAGACCCCTATAGCTTTTATACTGTCAAAACCCTATAACCTACGATATACATAAACAAAACACGAACACACACAGAACCCCATAGAGAACCCATAGAGAACCCAACCCCACTTTTTCACCCTAATTCACCCTAAAGCACCCTAAAGCCTTTTCGGTGGGGGTGGGGACTTTATCACAGTAAAGTATTAAAGAAAATACAGAATTGAAAAAAATGTGGCACGAACACTGGCACTCTTCAAAAATTAAAAAAGTACCATATAGTGAAAATCATTGAAATACATAGATTTTTAGTGATTGGGTGGCATCTGTTCCATGACGAGGCCCGCCACGGCAAGGCTTTCGAGGGCCTGCTGAAGCGTTACTTCGGCTAATCCAAATCGGATAATCAAGTACTTTTTGAGAGGGAATCGGGAAACCGGTTCCCTCTCTTTTTTGCTCCCGCTCCAGATGGAGTGGATAAAACAGTGGATACAACCGCCGCCTGCTTCCTCCCAAATTGCCAAAAGTGGATATTAGAAAAGTGGATATTGGTATTATACACGCTCAGATGTTCAGGAAACAAGATGTTGGGACTTTATTGAACATCTTTGAGCGTGTTTTTTTGTCTTTCAACACGCCTATACATCATCATGCATCTTGCTTCAATTCCAAAAGGAAAAAGAATTTAAAGCAAGGCGATATTCTTTTAAACCTATCCCATTATATTGGATAGGTTAGATATTATAATACAGTCAGAAAGTGAGAGATGAAACAAGACCTCATAAACAAAATAATGGTGGCGACCTAAGAAATACGCAGGATGCCAAAAGCATCAGAAAGGATTTACCATGAAGAACCTGTTTACTGTCGATTTTGCGAACAACACCATCATTGCTTCCAAGACTACTCTGAAAAAGGCCGGTGTCCCCAACTCCGTCGAATACAAGGCTTTGATGAATCTGATGAAGCAGAACCCCACCTTCCAGATTGCCGAGAAGGAAATCAAGAAGGCTGAAAGCAAAAAGACCTACGGGGGACTGACCAAGGCATTACGATAACCTTCGCATTGCTGGAGGCGGGATCAAAGAGCTGAATTGCCTTGGTAAAGGCGTCTGCATGATTGGTAGTGCCCGAGGCGGTCAGACTGTCCACTGCGCTTTTCAGCGTGTCCACTGAGGTGATGAGCTGTGTGTTTGCCACAGCGGTATTGGAGAAGCTGACGATGCCGATCCGGCTGCCGGAACCGATTTGACCGTCTTGCGTGTTATCGGTGGCCTCATCGATGATGTCGATGAATGTCTTTGCACCCAGCTTCATATTGGTCAGTGGTATGCCTGCCATACTGCCGGAGCGATCCAGAATCAGCACGATATCGGTTGGATTGGTGATAATATCCGGCGCGGCAGTCAGTGTCAGACTCACACGCAGCGACCCGTCGCAGGCAATGCGGTCGGTATTGATTACCTTGTTGGAATTTGTAACACCCATTCGTGTTACCACCTTCTGGGAAATGATCCCACAACATATTATGCGCGAAAGAGATCGGTGGCACAGACTGAGGAGTGCGGAGAGCACAGCGAAATAATCCGGGCTTTTTGCAAAGCAAAAAGGTGGCAGGCACTTTTGTGCCTGCCACCTTTTCTTGTTTTTCTAAAAAGATAGAGGTGAATTACACGGTGGGTGTGCCGCAGTCGGGACAGAATTTGCCCGCCACCATTTTACGGCAGTTGGGGCAGAAACGGTCGCCGGCCGGCTGAGGCTGGCCCATGGGCTTGCCGCACTGAGGACAGAATTTGACCTGGGTGGGGCTGGCATAGCCACAGGAGGCACAGACACAGGCGGCCTGCTGAGGCTGGGCGGCCTGGGGCTGTGTCATCTGTCCCATCTGACCCATCATCTGGGCGGCCATCTGCATTCCCATGGCCATTCCCATACCAGAGGCGGCGGCCGAACCAGCGCTGCCGGGGGTGGACATACTGTCGGCCATACTGACGGAGGTATATTTGCCCATGTCGGTAACGAAGGACTGGGCGGCCACCTTCTCCGCCATCTTTTGGACCTCAGGCGGATAGTTAAAGGCCAGGATATTGACGTCCGCCACGCCCAGACCAAAGTCGCTGAGCTCTTTGTCCAGCTCCTCCTGAATGGCTTTTCCCAACTTCCGGCTGTTCTGCTGAAGCCCCACCAGCGCGTTAAGCCCCATCTGCTGCTGTCCGTCCAGGATGGCCTCGGCTACCACCGGGTTGAGCTCGCCCATGATCCGGTCGGCCACATCCTCCAGAGAATAGGTGGCTTTGACTCCGGCCACCTTGTTGATAAAGGTCTGGTAGTCCCGGAACTCAATGACCAGATTGCCGTTGCATCCAACGGGGATACCGCTGGGTACCTCGGGCGTGGGGATCATGATCCGCTGACGGGTGCCCCAGGGCAAAGTCAACTCCTTAGCGTTGACAAAGTAGACCTCCGCGCGCAGGCCGGAGTCCCCCCGCAGGGACAGCCAGCCCTTCAGTGTGGAGAAGAAGGGAACAATATCGGTGTAGATATCAAAATTGCCCTGATTTTCAAAGACCGCGCCTACAATACCGTCGGAGTAGAAAATGGCCTTCTGTCCCGGACGCACAATGAGGCGGGAGCCCCGCTTGATCTCCTTGGCGGGCCACTTGTAAAAGAGTACGTCATCCCGGAATTCTTCCCATTCAATGGTATCTTTTCCTTGACCAAACCATGCCATGGCTTTTCCGTCCTTTCTATGTCTCAGAGATTGTCCTCCCAGGCCGTCCGGGGAGAATCCTCCTGGATGACAATAGCCTGAGGCTGTGCGTTTTCCTCCGCCTGAAGAGCGGGCGGAGCGGCTGCGCCGGTGAGCAGAATGACCGCGGCGGTGATGACTGCCGCTGCCGCGGCTACCGCCGCCACGATTTTGGGAACACTGTAGGGCCGCTGGCCGCCTACTCTGCCGCTCTCACCGTTGATGATGTACATATACTGCTTGCCGTTGTAGGCAAAGGCCGAGGACCAGGCGGGCAGCAGCACGTGTTTATAGGTGATCTTGTGATATTCAATGTTGATATTGCTGACCCGGGCATGGCTGAAGCCCCGGGACAGGATGTCGCTTTCCGCCTGATTGATCTGATCGGTGCGGACCTGCTCTTTGGCGGTATCCACCGCCTGGGTGGCGGGGATGGCATAGTGCTCCGCCAGAAAACCGGACAGATAGCTGGGGGAGAAAGGAAGGGTGTTGTCGCAGGTATTGTAGGGCAGGACCTTTTCCACCACCTGGCTGGCTGAATTCATGGTTGCGCATACCTGCAAATCGTCATAAAAGCCGCCCACAGTACCGCTTACCGGCCGCCAGTGAATTTCCGTGCGGGTGTTGCCCTTGCTGTCCCGAACAGTATGGGTGTTACCGCCTTGTCCCCAGTATGTACTGGTTACCTGGGCGTCAAAGGTCCAGAAGGGAAGGTAAATGCCCTGGAGTTTGCCTGCCTGATAGGCCTGTTTCAGACGGTTGGGGGCAAACCAGCGGCTTTTGACCCACTTGGCAAAATTCTGCTGGGCGGTTTCCCGATCCACCCGGAAGGGAATTACACCGTCGGGGGGAACGCCGGCCTCCTGGCGGCTTTCCAAAAGCTGGGTGGAGCCGCACATGGGACAGACCGTGGCAGTGCAGTGCTCGTCCACAGCGATCTGTGCGCCGCAGGTACCGCAGGCGATAATGGCGGTGTCAGGGAAGGACACCCTCTGGCCTTCCCGCTGGACATATCCCTCAAAATCATGCTCCTCCACCCGCTGAACGGTAGTCTCCGCTATGTAGGGAGTCCGGCAGGCGGAGCACTCCAGACGCTGCTTGGCGATGTTCCATTTGATGGTTCCGCCGCAGTTGGCACATACCTGGCGGTCCACTTTTTCCTGATGTTCTGTCTGCATACCGTGACCCTCTTTCGTAACTGGATACCGGACAGGGCCGGCGTTGGTGAAGCGTATAGCTGATTATACCTTGTAACTGACTCGGATTTCAACTCTTTCATTGTGAAATGCCAAACAGGCTGATAACTGGCGAAATCTGTTAAATGTGCAGGAGGGGAGGAGGTTGGACCCGCCGGCTTTTTATACATAAGGTAGGAAATTCAGGGTGGGGGTATAATAATCGTTGACTTGAATATCTTTGGAGGGTATGCTATAGTTACCTTTGTATGATTCCACGGGAGTGTTCCCCGGGAAAATGTGGAAAGATGAGGAACGACCTATGTACCCCTGTGCAGCGGATCAGGTATGCTTTATTGCAAACAGGTGGAGCCTGGAAGCCGGTAAATCGGCGGGCTCCGGTCGGAGAGAGAATGGGCATACCGAAGGAATGAGCTTCCTTCGGTATGCTTTTCTGCGTCCAACAGACCGTTCGGCGGGCGCCGACTTTTGGGGGAGGGCCCAGCTGTGATCAAACGATTTGCTCTTTGGCTGCGGGATATGTTTATCCGCAACCGAAGCCTGAATGCTACCCGGATCGTGGCGGCCTCTTTTGCCGTGATCATTTTGGTGGGTGCTTTGCTGCTCACCCTGCCCATTGCATCCCGGGACGGCCAGAGCGCCGGATTCTTTACGGCGTTGTTCACTGCCACCTCGTCCACCTGCGTCACAGGCCTGATCCTGGTGGATACCTGGGTCCAGTGGTCCTTCTTCGGCCAACTGGTGATTATCCTTATGATTCAGTTGGGCGGCCTGGGCTTCATGACGGTGATTACCCTGGTGTCCTTTGCCCTGCGCCGCCGCATCGGCTTGTCTGAGCGGCTTATTATGGTATCCACTCTGAACCTGAACGATCTGGATGGTGTGGTACGGATGGTGCGCCACGCTCTGATGGGTACCTTCCTGATCGAGGGAACAGGGGCGGTGCTGCTGAGCATTGCCATGATCCCCCATTTTGGTATCCTGGGCGGCATCTGGCGGGGGATCTTCCATTCCATCTCCGCCTTCTGTAACGCCGGCTTCGATTTGCTGGGCGGAAAATTCGGTGCATTCAGCAGCCTGGCCGGATTGCAGAACAATCCGTTGGTGCTGGGCACCATCGGAGCCCTCATTGTAGTGGGCGGCCTGGGCTTTTTTGTGTGGGAGGATATCCTGGAAAAGCGCTGCTGGCACAAACTTTCGGTGTACAGCAAAATGGTGCTTATCGTTACCGGAGTGCTGATTATCGGCGGCGCGCTGTTCTTCCTGGTGGAGGAATACTCCAATCCCGCCACCCTGGGGAATATGCCTCTGTGGGAGAAGATCATGAACTCCATCTTCCAGTCCATTACCCTGCGTACCGCCGGCTTTGACGCCATCGGACAGGGAGGACTCAGCGATACCAGCAAGGCATTTTCTTCTATCCTGATGCTGATTGGCGGCTCCTCCGGCTCCACTGCCGGCGGCCTGAAAACGGCTACTGTGGCGGTGCTGCTGCTGGCCCTCCGGTCCGGACTGGCAGGACGGGAGCAGGTCACCTTCCGAGGCCGCACCATTCCCTACCGCCGGGTACTCAACGCCATGACGCTGGCGCTGGTGATGCTGTTTTTGTTCCTGGTGGGGTCTATGACGATCTCTACGGTGGAAAATTTACCCTATCTGGACTGTGCCTTTGAAGTAGCCTCCGCCATGGGTACGGTGGGTCTGACCACTGGTATCACACCGGGACTGAGTGTGTTTTCCCAGTCTCTGATTATTCTGCTGATGTATATGGGCCGGGTGGGTGTGCTCTCCTTCTCCATTGCCTTTATCACCCGCGGCGGCCGGACGGCCAAGATCAAATATCCGGAAATGAATGTGATGATCGGGTAACCACCCGGTTGGAAGGATGTGTAACCGAATGAAAACCTTCGTTGTCATCGGCCTGGGCCGGTTTGGCAGCGCCGTGGCCACCGAGCTCAGCTCCCTGGGCCACGAGGTACTGGCCCTGGACGACTCCGAGGAGAATGTACAGAAGGTGGCCGACAAGGTCACCCATGCCGTTACCGGCGACGCCAGAGATCCGGCGGTGCTCCGGGCCCTGGGCGTACGCAACTACGACTGCGCCGTGGTGGCGGTAGGCGTGGATGTGGGTACTTCCGCCCTCATCACCCTGAACCTGAAGGAACTGGGCGTGCGTAAGGTAATTTGTAAAGCCCAGAGCCATGTCCACCGCAAAGTGCTGGAGAAAATCGGCGCCGACCGGGTGGTGTTCCCCGAGCATGAGATGGGCGTCAAGCTGGCCCAGGGCCTGTCCAGCTCCAATGTCCTCAATTTTATTGAGCTCAGCGAAGATTTTGGTATTGTGGAGACCACCGTGCCCCGGGACTGGCTGGGAAAAAATCTGGCGGAACTGAATGTACGGGCCCGCTATAAGGTCAACATCATTGCGGTACGGAAAAAGGGCCAGGAGGCCTTCAATGTGACCCCCGGTCCCAGCACCATTATGGAGGCGGGAGACACGGTGGTGGCCCTGGGCCGCACCGAGGACGTCAACCGCCTGCAGGATCTGTAAGATGGGTATGGAACGAATCACCAGCCGCCAGAATCCTCTGGTGGCCCGGCTGCGGAAGCTGGGAAACGACAAGAAAACCCGCCGGCAGGAGGGAGTCTTTCTCTGTGAAGGACATAAGCTGGTGGAGGAGGCCCTGCGCTGGAATGCCGTGGTGGAAACTCTGGTGGTGGCCGAAGGCATTGAGCCGCCCCGGAAGTTGCCGGAGGGTGTGCGCCTGGTAGAGATGCCCGCCGACGTGCTCAAGTCGGTTTCCACGGTGGACACGCCTCAGGGAATGCTGGCGTTGTGCCGTACCCCCGACCTGACGCCGCCAAAGACGCTGACCCCGGGACTCTATCTGGTGCTGGACGGGGTCCAGGACCCGGGCAACGTGGGTACTGTGTGGCGCACTGCCGACGCCTTTGGCGCGGAGGGAGTATTCCTGCTCCCCGGCTGTGCTGAGCCATTCTCCCCCAAGACGGTGCGCTCCACCATGGGCGCCTGCTTCCGTCTGCCGGTGTGGGAGACTGGGCTGGAGGAACTTACCGTCCTCTTGAAAACGGCGGAGCTGCCGCTGTATGCCACCGCACTGCGGGAGGATACCGCCGATCTGCGCGCGGCTGATCTGAGCCGCGCCGCGGTAGTCATTGGAAGCGAGGGCAGAGGCGTGTCCCAGGCTGTGCTGGACGCCTGCGCCCTGACCTTGAAGATCCCCATGCGGGACCGCTGCGAGTCCCTCAACGCCGCCGTGGCGGCGTCCGTGGTGCTGTGGGAGGGCTGGCGGAACCGCTGAGCCAACGAGAGAGGAGGGGCCGCCGTGGCGGGCATTCAATATCTGCTCTGGCTCTCTACCCGGCGGGGCCTGCCCCAGCGGCACCAGGTGGAGCTGATGGACTATTTCGGCGGCGCCGAGCGGGTGTACTTTGCCGACCGGGAGGCCTATGAGCCTCTGCACCTGACCCAGGAGGCCAGGCGTTCCCTGTGTGACAAATCTCTGGACCAGACCAATCGGATTCTGGAGAGCTGCGACCGGCTGGGCCTGTTTTTGCTCAGCTGTCAGGACGGAGCCTACCCGGAGCGGCTGCTCCAGCTCAGCGACTATCCCCTGGTGCTCTACGGCAAGGGGAGGTTGTTCCGCTTTGATGAAGAGGTCGCCATTGCAATGGTGGGCTCCCGCCAGTGCTCCGCCTACGGTGTACGGACCGCCGGGCGGATTGCTATGGGCCTGGCCCGGGCAGGCGCTCTGGTGGTGTCCGGTCTGGCTCAGGGTATCGACGCGGCCTCCCTGAAGGGCGCGCTCCAGGGCGGCGGACCTGTAGTTTCGGTGCTGGCCGGCGGTGTGGATGTGGTCTATCCCGCCTGCAACAGCTGGCTCTATGAGGATGTGGCCGCCCGGGGCGCCATCCTGTCGGAGAATCCGCCGGGTACCCGGCCGGATGGCTGGCGTTTTCCCCAGCGCAACCGCATCTTAAGCGGACTGTGTCTGGGTGTGGTGGCCGTGGAGGCGGGAGAACGCAGCGGCGCTCTCATCACTGCCCACGACGCCCTGGATCAGGGCCGGGATGTATTTGCGGTCCCCGGACCGGTGGATGCCGCCACCAGCGCCGGGACCAACCGGCTCATCGCTCAGGGCGAGGCCAAGCTGGTGCGTACCGCCGGGGATATCCTGTGTGAGTATGAGGGGCGATATGCCCACAAGCTGTGCCGGCCCCAGCCTATGACCGCCGAGGAGGCGGATGAGCGGCTGGAGGTTATGCCCACCCCGCCGCCGGAGCCTGAGCCTAAACCCGCAAAGCCCGCCCAAGAGGAGGGGCTGCCTGTCGCACCGCGCAGCGGTCTGGAGCAGATGGGGGAGGAGCAGCGGGAGATTTTCTTCCTGCTGTCGGAAGAGATCCTCACTGCCGACGAGATCGTAGGGCAGACGGAGATCCCCGCACGGCGGGTCAATACCGCCCTCACCCTGCTGCAGGCCGGGGGCTATCTGAAGGAATTACCGGGCCGGCGCTTTGCCGCCGCCGTCCGTTTCGAGGTACAAGAATAAAAGGAGTATCGTACTGTGGCGAAATCGAATCTGGTGATCGTCGAGTCCCCGGCGAAGGCCAAGACCATTGGCAAATATCTGGGGCCCGGCTATCAGGTGAAGGCCTCCATGGGCCATGTCCGGGACCTGCCCAAGAGCAAGCTGGGCGTGGATGTGGACAACGACTTCACGGTGGACTATCAGCCCATCAAGGGCAAGGAAGAGGTCATCGACGACCTGACCAAGGCCGCCAAGAAGAGCGATAAAGTATTTCTGGCCACCGACCCTGACCGGGAAGGAGAGGCCATCTCCTGGCATCTAAAGGAGATGCTGGGGATTCCCGACGACAAGACCTACCGGGTGACCTTTAACGAGATTACAAAAAAGGTGGTCAACGACTCCATCGCCCACCCCCGGGCCATCGACATGGACCTGGTCAATGCCCAGCAGGCCCGCCGGGTGCTGGACCGTATTGTGGGCTATCAGATCTCCCCCCTGCTGTGGAAAAAGATCCGCCGGGGCCTGTCCGCCGGACGGGTGCAGTCGGTGGCTACCCGGCTGGTGTGTGAGCGTGAGGCCGACATCAAGGCCTTCGTGCCTCAGGAGTACTGGTCCCTGGAGGCCGATCTGGCCCGTATCTCCCCCAATCTGGGGCAGTTCAAGGCCAGTTTCTATGGCAGAGAGAAAAAGATGGAACTGAACAGCGAGAAGGCCGTTCAGGAAGTGGCCCAGGCTGTCCAAGCTTCCCCCTTCTCCGTGAAGAGCGTCAAGCGCCAGGACAAGCAGCGCAACCCGGCGCCTCCCTTCATCACCTCCACCCTCCAGCAGGAGGCCAGCCGCAAGCTGAACATGACCCCCCGGCGCACCATGTCCATCGCCCAGCAGCTCTATGAAGGCGTGGATATTGAGGGTGAGGGCACCGTGGGTCTCATCACCTATATGCGTACCGACTCCCTCCGCCTGTCCGACGAGGCCACCGCCGCCGCCCGGGACTTCATCCTGTCCCGCTATGGCGAGCAGTACTACCCCGGCAAGCCCAGGGTGTACAAGACCAAATCCGGGGCCCAGGACGCCCACGAGGCCATCCGGCCCTCCAACGTGGCCCTCACCCCGGAGGACATCAAAAAGTCCCTCACCGCCGAGCAGTACAAGCTCTACAAGCTGATCTGGAGCCGCTTTTTGGCCTGCCAGATGGCCTCCGCCGTCTACGACAGCGTGTCCATCGAGGTGGAGTCCGCCGGCTATACCTTCCGGGCCACCCACTCCTCTCTCAAATTCTCCGGCTATACCGCTGTGTACGTGGAGGGTAAGGACGAGGAGGACGAGGCTTTCCAGTCCCCCCTGCCCGACCTGAAGGAGGGGGAGCCCCTGGAGCTGAAGGGCCTGAAACCCGATCAGCACTTCACCCAGCCCCCCAGCCGCTACACCGAGGCTACCCTCATCAAGGCCCTGGAGGAGAAGGGAATCGGACGCCCCTCCACCTATGCCCCCACCATCTCCACCATTCTGGACCGGGAGTATGTGGTAAAAGAGGGCAAGAACCTGCGGCCCACCCCCTTGGGAGAGGTGGTGACCGGCCTGATGAAGGACAAATTCACCGACATTGTGGATACCGCCTTCACCGCCAACATGGAGGAGCAGCTTGACGAGGTGGAGACCGGTAAGGTGGACTGGAAGAGTCTGCTGAGCCAGTTCTACGGCGGCTTTGAGAAGGAACTGAAGCAGGCTGAGGCCGACCTGGATGGAGAGCGCATCAAGGTGCCAGACGAGGTGTCCGACGTGATCTGCCCCAAGTGCGGCCGTAACCTAGTGTACAAATCCGGCCGGTTCGGCCGGTTCCTGGCCTGCCCCGGCTGGCCGGAGTGCGACCACACCCAGCCCATCGTCATTGAAATGCCGGGCAAGTGCCCCAAGTGCGGGGGCAAGATCCTGAAAAAGACCTCCAAGCGGGGTTATGCCTACTACGGCTGCGAGAATAACTCCAACAAGGACGAGGCCCGCCGCTGCGACTTTATGACCTGGGACGTGCCCGTGAAGGACAACTGCCCCGAGTGCGGCCATACCCTATTCAAGAAGTCGGGCCGTGGTTTCAAGAAGCCCTTCTGCATCAACCCCGAGTGCCCCAACTTCCTGCCTGAGGACCAGCGGGGCTATAAGAAAAAGACCACTGCCGTCACAGAGACTCCGGCGGAGGGCGCTCCCCCCGAGGAGGAGAAGAAGCCTGCCAAGAAGACGGCTGCCAAAAAGACCACCACCAAGAAGGCGGCGACCACGAAAAAGGCCACCGCCGCCAAAAAGACCACAACGAAAAAGACGACCACCCAAAAAGCCGCCAAGACCACAGAAGAGGCCTGACCGGCGGAGAAAGGGAAGGAAAATCCATGAAGATCCTGCTGCTGAACGGAAGCCCCCGGGCCAACGGCAATACCGCCCTGGCGCTGGGAGAGATGGAGAAGGTATTTGCCGACCAGGGCATTGAGACGGAGCAGATCCACATTGGGCATCGGGATATTCGCAGCTGTGTGGCCTGCGGCCGGTGCAGCGAGCTGGGCCGGTGCGTATTTGACGATCTGGTCAATGAGGTTGCCCCCAAGTTTGAGGCCTGCGACGGCCTGGTGGTAGGCAGCCCGGTGTACTACGCCTCGGCCAATGCCACCCTGGTGGCTTTTCTGACCCGCCTGTTTTATTCCACCCCCTTTGACAAGACCATGAAGGTGGGGGCCAGCGTTGTAGCCGCCCGCCGGGGCGGACTGTCGTCTACCTTTGACGAGCTGAACAAATTCTTTACCATCAGCGGGATGCCGGTGGCCTCCAGCCAGTACTGGAACAGCATCCACGGCAGAGCGCCCGGCGAGGCCGCTCAGGATGCGGAGGGTCTGCAGACCATGCGTACCCTGGCCCGGAACATGGCTTTCCTGGTCAAGAGCATTGCCCTGGGCAAGGCCCAGTACGGCCTGCCCCAGCGGGAACCCGCCCAGCGGACCAACTTCATCCGCTGACCTTACTCCAAGGAGGAACCTATGGAACCTGTACTCGTGATCGGCGCGGGTCTGGCTGGGTGTGAGGCTGCGTGGCAGCTGGCCCGGCGGGGCATCCCCGTGATCCTGAAGGAAATGAAGCCCCACAAAATGACCCCCGCCCACCATACCCAGTGGTTCGGTGAGCTGGTGTGCTCCAACTCCCTGCGCTCCGACCAACTGGAGAACGCGGTGGGCCTGCTGAAGGAGGAGTTGCGGCGGATGGGCTCCCTCATCCTGTCCTGCGCCGGCGAGCACCGGGTGGAGGCCGGCGGCGCCCTGGCGGTAGACCGCCACGGCTTTGCTCAGGCCATCACCGAAAAGATCCGGAATCATCCTCTCATTACTGTGGTGGAGGAGGAAGTTACTGCCATCCCCTCCGAGGGCAACGTGATTGTGGCCTCCGGGCCCCTGACCTCCGACGTGCTGGCAGATGCCATCAAGGATTTTTTCCCGGAGAGCCGCTACCTCAACTTCTTTGACGCCGCCGCCCCTCTGGTGACCTTTGAGAGTGTGGATATGGAGAGCGCCTTTTTCGCCTCCCGCTACGACAAGGGCACCCCGGACTACATCAACTGCCCCATGACCGAGGAGGAGTACGACGCATTCTGGGCTGAGCTGTGCGCCGCCCAGGAGGCAGAGGTCCACGGCTTTGAGGACAAGAACGTGTTTGAGGGCTGTATGCCGGTGGAGGTCATGGCCCGCCGGGGGAAGCAGACCCTGTGCTACGGGCCCCTGAAGCCCCGGGGCCTGCGGGACCCCAAGACCGGCAAGGAGCCCTTCGCCGTGGTGCAGCTGCGGCGGGACAACGCCGACGGCACCATCTACAATCTGGTGGGCTTCCAGACCCATCTGAAGTGGCCGGAGCAGAAGCGGGTGTTCTCCATGATCCCTGCTTTGAAAAACGCGGAATTCGTCCGCTACGGCGTCATGCACCGCAATACCTATCTGGACTCTCCCCGGCTGCTGGACCGGTACTACCGGGTGAAGAAGGACCCCCGGATCTGTTTTGCTGGCCAGATCACCGGCGTGGAGGGCTATGTGGAGTCCACCGCTTCCGGTTTCCTGGCGGCGGTGGAGCTGGCCCGGCGGCTCACCGGCAAGCCGCCGGTGGATTTCCCTCAGGAGACCGCTACCGGTGCCCTGGCCCTGTATATCAGCAATGAGAGCGTTACCGATTTCCAACCCATGAACGTGAATTTCGGCATCATCCCACCCCTGGGCTATAAGGTCAAGGGTAAGCGGAACAAGAATGCCGAACTCTCCAAGCGGGCTCTGGAAATGCTGGCGGGACTGGATGTAGAATAAGGCGCGTCCGCTTACCCGGGAGCGAAAGCGACCCGCCGCCGTGCGGCGCCAAGTATTTTGCGAAGAAAAATCTTGATGCCGGGCGAATTCACTTCGCCCGAGCAGATTTAAGGATCGGGGCCCCCACGGAAATATGATTTCCGTGGGGAACAAGCGGAACAAGAACGCCGAACTCTCCAAGCGGGCTCTGGAAATGCTGGCGGGACTGGATGTAGAGGGCTGAGACCCCACCCGTCTGAAAACGGAAGAACATAGAAAGAAGAGGAGAACCATATGAAGATCATCGTAGACGCCATGGGGGGCGACAACGCGCCTGCTTCCAATGTGCGGGGCGCACTGGCTGCGGTCCGTGAGCTGGGGGTGGAGGTCATCCTGGTGGGCCGGGGAGAGGATATCCTCAAGGTCCTGAAGGACGACGGTATCGATCAGCTGCCTCCCGGCCTGGAGATCGCCCACGCCAGCCAGGTGGTGGAGATGTGCGACAACCCCGCCACCGCCTTCCGGGAGAAGAAGGACTCCTCCCTCACTGTGGGCCTCAATCTGTTGAAAAACGGGGACGGCGATGCCTTTGTGTCCGCCGGCAGCACCGGCGCCCTGCTCTCTGCCGCTACCCTGATGATCAAGCGGGTGCGCGGTATTCGCCGGGCCGCCCTGGCCCCTGTGGTGCCCACTGGCGCCGGCGGGGCGGTGCTCATCGACTGCGGCGCCACTGCCGAGGGTACCCCGGAGTACCTGCTCCAGTTTGCCTTCATGGGTTCCTACTATGCCGAACGGGTACTTAAGCGGCCTGAGCCCAAGGTGGGCCTGCTGAACATCGGCGCCGAGCCCTCCAAGGGCACCGATCTGCAGCGGGAAGCCCACGCCCTGCTCACCGAGGCAGACAAGGCCGGACGCATCCACTTCGTGGGCAACGTGGAGGCCCGTGAGGCGGTGTTCGGCCAGGTGGACGTCATCGTGTCCGACGGCTACTCGGGCAACATCTTCCTCAAGACCATGGAGGGTACCGCCGGGTATATGGCCAAGGAGCTGAAGGCCATGTTCAAGAAGAGCTTCCTCACCAAACTGGCTGCGGTGCTGGTGTCCGGTGGGCTCAAGCAGTTCAAAAAGAAGATGGACTCCAGCGAGGTGGGCGGTACCGCTCTTATCGGTATTTCCAAGCCGGTGATCAAGGCCCATGGCTCCTCTAACGACTACGCCATCAAAAACGCCATCCGTCAGGCTCGGGATTTTGCCGCCTCCGGCATGATCGACGATTTGGTGGATAACATCGAATATATGCGCCTGACCCCCGGTGGCGAGGAAAAAATTTGACTTACCTATTGACAGGTCATTGAAACTTGCACTATTATCATAGTGCAAATGCAAAGACGCCGTCGGACGACGGATGCGACAGGAGTAGATGAACATGATTTTTGAGAAGATTGCCGGTCTGCTGTCCGAGCAGTTTGGTGTGGAAGCTGACAGCATCACCATGGACACCTCCTTCGAGGACCTGGGTGCCGACTCTCTGGACATCGTGGAACTGACCATGGCGGTGGAAGAGGAGTTCGGCCTGGAGAATATGGACGAGGACGACCTGTCCGGCGTTGCCACTGTGGCCGACCTGGTCCGCTATCTGAAGTCCAAACTGGAAGACTGACACAGAATCAGACTGGGGAGCCCCGCCGTCGGCGGGGCTCCTGTCATGAAAGGGAGGGACGGCCATGGAAGCCTTGGAAGAAAAGCTGGGTTACCGCTTCAACCAGCGGGCCCTGTTGGAAAATGCTCTGACCCACAGCTCCTACGCCAACGAGAACAAGGCGAGAGGGTGCCAGAGCAATGAGCGGCTGGAGTTTCTGGGAGACTCCGTGCTGGGTATGGTGACGGCGGACTACCTGTTCCGCACCCATCCCGATCTGCCCGAGGGGGATCTGACCCGCACCCGGGCGGCCCTGGTGTGCGAGGGCAGCCTGGTGGAGGTGGCCCAGCAGCTGAACCTGGGAGCCTACCTGAAACTGGGCAAGGGTGAGGACGCCGGCGGCGGCCGGGAGCGGCCCTCCATCGTGGCCGACGCGGTGGAGGCGGTGATCGCCGCTGTCTACCTGGACGGGGGCATCGGCTCCGCCCGTAAGATCATCCAGAAATTTATCCTGGACCGGGAAGAGGAGAAGAGCGCCAGCCGGGACTACAAGACCGCCCTGCAGGAACTGGTCCAGCGGGAGAGCGGCCAGGTGCTGGGCTATCAGCTCATCGGTGCCGAGGGCCCCGACCACGCCAAGATCTTCTCGGTGGAGGTGGACCTGAACGGCACCCCCATCGGACAGGGCAAGGGCCGCAGCAAAAAAGAGGCGGAGCAGAATGCCGCCAAGGCCGCCATCGAGAAACTGAAGGGTTGAGTGATTGCCAGAGTGCTCCGCCTCTTTTGCGAGCGTAAGCGAGCCGCCGCTCTGCGGCGCCAAGCGTTTTGCCGGAGGCAAAACCTTGATGCCGGGTGAATTCACTTCACCCGGACAGATAGAACGAAATGGGGTTCCCAAACCGCCCTGATGCTGGTGGGCTTTGCCCTGATCTTTGTGGGCGTGATCTGCTCCGAGACCAAGTTCTCTTTCCTGCGGAAGAAATAAGAACCAGATAGAAAGACAGCCCCTGCCCTAGA
>NZ_NFIB01000035.1:0-26756 GCF_002159385.1 Flavonifractor sp. An52 | reverse complement strand
AACCTTGGCGCAGGGGCAATTCATTTGCCCCGAGCAAGTAAAATCAATTTGGGCCCCCGCAGAAAGCTACAGCTTTCTGTGGGATTGCTGGGCGATGTGGCTCAGTACCTGGGCAAGGATGCTTTCTTCAACCTGAAGTAAGTTTTGACGAGCACAAGGGGCCGCTGCCAATGGCAGCGGCCCCGTTTTTTAGTGAAAAGAGCGGCTGCCGCATCTGCGGCAGCCGCTTTCATTGTTTGCATCAGACCTCCATAATGACCGGGAGGATCATGGGGTTGCGCTTGGTTTTCTTGTACAGGAAGTTGGACATGGAGTTTTTGATCTCCGACTTGATAGCGGCCCAGTCGGTGAGGTTGTCCCGCTGGCAGTTCTCCAGCGCTGTAATGGCCACTTTTCGCAGTTCCTCCATCAGCCCCTCCGACTCCTTCACATAGACAAAGCCGCGGGTAATGATATCGGGGCCGGACACCACAGTGCCGTCCTCCCCGGACATGGACACCACCACCACGATCATGCCGTCCTCGGCCAGATGCTTGCGGTCCCGCAGCACCACGCTGCCCACGTCGCCCACGCCGTAGCCATCCACGAACACCCGGCCAGCAGGCACGGTGCCGTTGATCTTGGCGGAGTTGGGGGTCAGCTCGATGACCTTGCCAATATCGCTGATGATGATGTTCTTGGGGTTCATACCCATCTGCTGGGCCAGCTTGGCGTGGATCTTGAGCATCCGCTGCTCACCGTGGACGGGAATAAAGAACTTGGGTTTCACCAGAGCATGGATGATCTTCAGCTCCTCCTGGCAGGCGTGGCCGGACACATGGAGGGCGCGCTCACGCTCATTCACCACTTCGGCATCCTTGCGGTAGAGCTCATTGATCACGCTGCCAATGGCATTTTCATTGCCGGGAATGGCGGAGGCGGAGAGGATCACCCGGTCACCGGCCTGGATATCCACCTGGCGGTGGGTGTTGAAGGCCATACGGGTGAGGGCCGACATGGTCTCGCCCTGGCTGCCGGTGGTGATGATGCAGATCTTGTTCTTGGGCAGACTCTTGATATGAGCCAGATCCACCAGCACGCCGTCGGGGATCTTCATATAGCCCAGCTCGGTGGACACCTTCATGGCGTTCTCCATGGAGCGGCCGGTCACGGCCACCTTGCGGCCATACCGGGCGGCCACATCGATAATCTGCTGGATGCGGTCCACATTGGAGGCGAAGGTGGTGATAATGATGCGCTGCTCACAGCCCCGGAACAGGGCGTCGAAGGAGTCGCCTACGCTGCGCTCGCTCTTGGTGAAGCCGGGACGCTCCACATTGGTGGAGTCGGCCAACAGGGCCAGAACGCCCTCCTTGCCCAACTGCCCCAGACGGCCCAGGTCGATCATACCGCCCTGGATGGGGGTGGGGTCGATCTTGAAGTCACCGGTATGGATGACGGTACCCACGGCGCACTTGATGGCAAAACCGCAGGCGTCGGCAATGGAGTGGTTCACATGGATGAACTCCACGGTGAACTTGCCCGCCTTCACGGTCTCTCCAGCCTCACAGGTGATGAGCTTGGTCTTGTTCACCAGACGGTGCTCCTCCAGCTTCAGCTTCACAAGGCCGGCCGTCATCCGGGTGGCGTAGATGGGGACGTTCACATCCCGCAGAAGATAGGGGATGGAACCGATGTGATCCTCATGACCGTGGGTCAGGAAGATACCCCGGATACGGTCCTTGTTCTTGATCAGGTAGGAGAAGTCGGGGATGACCACGTCAATGCCGTACATATCGTCATCCGGGAAGCCCATACCTACGTCCACGATGATCATATCCCCGCCGTATTCATAGACGGTCAGGTTCTTGCCGATCTCGTTCAGACCACCCAGAGAAATGATTTTCAGTTTTTCAGCCATAAAAGTCTTACTACACTCCTTTACAATCAATCCGTTTTTCGTATTTATCAGTGGGCACGGTCCGGATCTGAGCGCACAAAAAGAAAAGCGGTGGTATTCCGCTCTTTCCGGCCCTGCCTCGCCGGAAAAAGGGAACGGCCATGCACCGCTTGGCGCCTCTATCCATGCTGTGTCCTTGCCTTATTCAAAGCGCAATGTTGCGCATAAAGCCACAATTAGCATCTGTATTATACCACGCAAACCGGGGAAAGTATACCATTATTTTGCGACAGGGTATCCGCCGGTTTGCAGGAGGAGGCTTAGCTATAGGGGCAGGTACGGATACATAAAAAGCCCGACGCGGGAAAACTTTCCCGCGTCGGGCCGGATGGTATCAGTTATTACTTTGCCACATTCTCGCAGAGGCGCATGAGGATGGTGGCAACCTCAGCGCGGGTGGCGGTGCCGGTGGGATCCAGCTTGCCGCCGTCCTTGCCGGTGATGAGCTCAGCGCCAACCGCCCAGGTCATGCCGTCGGCCGCCCAGGTGGACACGGTGCTGCCGTCGGCGAAGGTGGTCAGGTCGCCCTTGGCGGTCACGTCATACTCCTTGTACTCGGCATAGCGGTACAGGATGGTGGCCAGCTGCTCGCGGGTCACGGTGTCGTTGGGAGCGAACACGGTGTCGCTGTAGCCCTTGACGATGCCCTCGGCAGCCGCCCAGCGGACAGCCTCGGTGTACCACACGCCGCTCTCCACATCACCGAAGTTCATGGCGTAGTTGACCACAGGGCTGCCCTCCAGCCGCCACAGGATGGTGACGATCATGGCCCGGTTGGTGGTCATGAGGGGGGCAAAGGTGGTGGAGGAAGTACCGTCCATCAGCTTGTTGTCGTAGGCATACTTGACGGCCTCATAGAACCAGTCGTCGGCCTTCACGTCGGTGAAGGGCAGGCCAGTGTCCACGGGAGCATCATCCTTGGTAAAGGAGGCCTTTACGGTGACAGCGGAGGCGGGCATGGTGAAGGTGTACTTGCCGTCGCCTTTGTCGGTGAGCTTGACCTCGCTGCCGTTCTTGTCGGTGACAGTGAGATCATCCAGCTTATAGCCCTCGTCAGGCTTCACAGTCAGGGTGATGGTGAGGCCCTTGTTGGCGCGGGTGCGGCTGGCGGTGACGGTGCCGTTGTCAGCCTTTTCCACGGTGATGGCGTAGGAGGTGGAAGAAGTGGGCACCGACTGGCCGCAGATGGTGCACACGCCGTCCACATAGCTGTGCTCGGTGTGGCCGGGGGTCACAGTGCTGGTGCCACCTTCTCCGGTGAGCTTCTTGATAATGCTTTGGGCAAAGGCGTCGGCCTCTTCCACGGTGGAATTGGGGTTCCACTCATTGGAGCCGTAAAGCTTGCAATCGTCCACGAGGTAATTGTTTTTTGCGGTGAGAGCGGCGCCACCCTGCACGTCCAGGTTGTTATAGAAGCAGATGGCCATGTATGCGTCCACATAGTTGTTCTGGAAGGAGATCTTGCCGTTGAGCTGGTTCACCAGCTGCAGAGCCACTGTCTTTTTAGCATTAGCAGAAGTGGTGTCCGTAAGTTCAAAGTGATTGTTGTCCACCCGGATATCGGCCTGTCCGCCTCTGCACTCCACATGAACGCCGCGGCAGCCAATGACTGTGTTCCCGGTGAAGATCAGGTCAAGCTCATTGCCGTCGGTCACCTTGTACCACACAGGATAGGCGTTTCCGGAATAGAAGTTGCCGGCTGCGCCCTCGAATTCAAAGGTGTTGTTCAGATAGGAAATGCTCTTGGCCTGGGGATAACCGGAAATGGAGCCGTTGAACACACAGTCCTGCACCACCACCGTGCCGTCATCGGAATCAAACTGCAGGTCATCGGGGAAGGTCAGGTTTTCCACCTTCAGGGCAGCGTCTTCCGGCAGCTTGACACTGATTTTGGGGCAGTAGGGCCTGTCACCTGCATCAATGTCATTGCCGTCCACACCGCTGATGATCTTGACATCCTGGCTGGCGCCGCGGATGGTCAGACTAGTCAGGCTGGAGGCGCTCAGATCATAAGAGATGTTGTTGGACGGAGCGGCTGCAAAGTTGGCGGTAAGGTTGGCATCTGCAATCAGTTCGATGGCCACATTGCCGGTCATGCTTCCAGCGGCTGTAATGGCAGCGTCGAGGGAGGTGTAGCCCTGAGTACCGATCGTAGCCACCACGTTAGAGATGGAGGCAGGTTGGTCAGAAGAAGTGACGGAAATTTTTTTGCCGTTGTTGTCGTCCGCCGTGCGGTCGCCGGGATTATGGATCTGGAGCTGAGCGGCGGTGTTCACGATAGAGGCGGAGACAGGATAGGACTTCTCGCTTGTACGTCCGTCGCCCAGCAGAATATCGCCGTTGGCAGAAGCCTTGCCATCACCATAGGAGAAGGTGCAGCTGTCCACAGTCAGAACACTGTCCGCGCCGGCGCTGGAGACGATGCGGATGGGAGCGGCATAGAGTTTTTCAGTGTCATTGTAGATAGTAGAGCAGTCTGTAAAGACGCTGTTCTTGACAGTGATGTTTTGCTGTGTATCCGCCGCGGACTTGTTGTTCAGGTTGACGGGAGCCATAACGCCGGTGAACGTGCAGTCCTCGACCATAATGGTGCCGGGCGCGTTGGAGTAGAGAGTGCAGGAGCTGGCCTTCTTGTAACCATTCTGCGTGCCGTCGAAGGTGCAGTTGATCAGGGTGATGTTGTTGTCGCCGGAAGTGCCGGTCAGGTACACCCGGTTCATGTTCTGGCATCCCTCAAACCGGAGGTTCACAGTGTGGCTCGTTGTGCGCTGGCCCCAAGCGCCCGAACCGTTCAGGTTGTAGACGGTAAGCGTCAGATCACCGGCTAGGCCGGAGCAGGGATTGCTGGCGCTGTGGCAGTATTGGTAGGTATCCACCTCAAAGTCATCCTCACCGTTTCCGGAGATATAGGCCCCGTTGCCGTAGACGGTGAGATCAGCACACACATGGCCGTGAGTCATCTCGCCCAGGTCGGCCCCCGGCTTGCACCAGAGGGTGTGCTTGTCGGTACTCAGGTGGATGCCCTCCAGGGCGGCCTTCATGGTGGGATAGTAGTTCTTGCCATCATAGACGGTCATGTCCTTGGGGAAAGATGCCTCGCCGGGCAGCTGGTCGTTGGTCTGGGTGGAGTCGTCGGTGAAGAGCTCCCCGCCGTACTGGTTGCCGCCGGCGGTGATCACCGCGGCGACTTCCTCCCGATCCAGGGTGTAGTTCAGCTGCCGTAGCACGGCGGCCTCGTTGTCGGACTTGTTGCTGCTGATGGTGATCTCCGCATTGCTGTAGTCGCCGGCGGCGGAGAACTGGATCAGGCCGCGGGTACCGGCCTTGCCCTCTGCCGCATAGGTGTCAATGTCGGTGAAGGTATTGCCGGTGATGCTGATCTTGTTCTTGGCTGTGCTGCCCTCCAGATAGATGGCCCCGCCGCATTTTGTAAAGGTACAGCCGGTAATCTCCGTGTCAGCGGAGTGGATGTCCTTGATGGCGTAGGCATCATAGACATTTTCAAAATCGCACTCAGTGAAAGTGGATTCGGTGGTGCTGCTGAAGGGGCTGACGATGACCTTGTCAAAGGTGCAGTTGGTGAAGGTCACGTCGCCGTCATTGAGCAGCTGCAGCTCGGCGTTGGGGGTCTCCTCCGCCGTGGCGGTGCCGCCCCACGGGCTGTTCATGCAGAGGGTAAAATCGGCAGGGACAAAGACAAAGTGCACGTTGGAGATGGACACGTCCTCCTGCACGTTGAAGATCTGGTACTGGGCGTTGGGTTTCTGGATACGCTGGGCATTGTTGCCGTCGGCCGGATGTTTTTCGCTGCCGTCCTCAAAGAGGCACGTATGGTTTGCAAGGTCGTTCGTGCAGGCGGACGAGGGCTTCCACTTCACGGTGACGCCCTGGCCGTCGTAGGTGTAGTTGGCCTCCTCGACTGCTTTCACAAATTCCGCCAGAGTCATGGTGGTCCGGGCGGCGCCGTTGTCCGGGCTGTCTGCCAGCGCTGTCACGGACAGAGCGGGGCCGGAGGGCGGTTGTCCATGACGGAACGTTATGGTAGAATAGCTCCAGCAGGATGACAAAAGGAGGGATCCATATGGATCATGACCTGCCCCGGCCCGGCCGCTACCGGCACTTCAAGGGCAACGAATACCGGCTGCTCTATGTGGCCCGCCACTCGGAGACGCTGGAGTGCATGGTGGTCTATCAGGCCCTCTACGGAGAGCGGGGCATCTGGGTGCGGCCGGCGGCCATGTGGAATGAGATTGTGGAGCGGGACGGCTATCAGGGCCCCCGGTTCACCTATATAGGAGAGTAAGCCATGAACATTCAGATTTTTGGAAAGAACAAAGGCTTTGACACGAAAAAAGCGGAGCGCTGGTTCAAGGAGCGACGCATCAAGTTCCAGGCGGTGGATCTGGGTAAGTACGGTATGAGCGCCGGGGAGCTCAAAAGCGTGGTCAATGCGGTGGGACTGAATAACCTCATTGATCAGAAGCATCCGGACGCCGCCCTGCTCAACTACCTGGCCTATGACTCTGACAAGCTGGAGAAGCTGCTGGACAATCCCAAGCTGCTCAAGACCCCCATCGTCCGCAACGGCAGGCAGGCCACCGTGGGCTACTGCCCGGAGGTATGGGAGAGCTGGAGCTGAGTCAGCTCTGGTACAGTCCGGTTACCGCAGAAAGCTGCTGCTGAAGGGCCTCCACCGCCCACTGGGGCCGGAGCAGCTGCACCCCATCCCCCAGGCCGAAGAGCCAGCCTAAAAACTGGGGGCTGACCACAGCAGAGACCGTAACGGTAAAATGATCCTCTCCGTCAGGCACCAGAATGGCATCCAGGCCGAAGCGGTCCAGCACCACGCCCACCAGACTGGAGCGGCAGCGCAGGGTGACCTGTCCCTCCCGGCCGGAGAACATACCGAAGTGTTTTCCCGCATAGGCTGCCATATCAAAGTGTTCCGGCACCCCGGTGAGGGGCAGGCAAGTGACGGCCAGATCGGCCATTTTGTCTACCCGGTAGTGGCGCAGCTCCTTGGAGCGGTGGTCATAGCCGGCCAGATAGTAATTCTCGTTGTCCCAGATCAGACCGGCAGGGGAGACGGTGTACCGGCGGCCATTATGGCGGAACACCTTTTCCTTGCGGACGTTATACTCAAAGTAGAGAAAAGTCACAGTTTTCCGGTTTGCAATGGCGGTATGGAGCTTGTCAATGGTGTAGTAGATGCTCTCGTTCATGGTTTTCACCCGCCGGTCCACATAGACCTGGCGCTGGAGCTGACGGGCCTGGTGGATGCTGGCCTGGGACTCCAGCTTGTGGATCAGCTGGCTGCTCTTCCGCTGGGTGATGAAGCGGGAGGATTGGACCGCGTCTACCAGCAGCTTCAGCTCCGCCAGCTGGAAGGGGCGCTCCCCCAAAAACCAGCCCGGCGAGCGGCCCTTCCGGCACTGCACATCCAGCCCAAACTGACGCAGGGCTTCCATATCGGAGTAGATGCTCTTCCGTTCGGCCTTGATGTCCCACTCCTCCAGACGGGAGATGATTTCAGGGACGGTAAGGGTGTGCTCCTCGTCGGTGCTCTCCCACAACAGCTTGCACAGACAGAGCAGTTTCAACTTTTGATTGGCGCTTTTCGGCATGGAAGCGACCCCCTTTATTGCCGTGTTACCGGTTAGACTATCACATTTACTGTCCCATAAACCGTACATTCAGCATACCACAAATGGGTGGAGATTGCGAGGGCCTATGATATATGTTGCAGCAGTTCCCCTCTGCCCCCTTCATGCGGGACCGGGTGGGGAGAAAGAACGGGTGGACGAGATCCTGATGGGTTGGCCGGTCTATGGACCGGAGGAAGCCCAGGGCGACTGGTGGCGGGTCCGTACCCACTACGGCTATTCTGGCTGGGTGCGGCGGGAGCAACTGGCCCCGGCGGGGGAATGGCCCCTTCAGGGGAAAATGGTGGTGACCGCTCCCTTTGCCGACATACTGGCTGGGCCGGAGGTGGAGCGGCCGGTGCTGACTACCCTGCCCCGGGGCAGTCTGACCGCTGCCATAGAGGAAGCTGTTCCCGAGGGCTGGCGGCTGATCGAACTGCCAGATGGACGGAAAGGCTATACAAAAGGTAGTTTCCTGGAGGAATATTGCGCTAAACCCTGTGATTTGCCGGAGGAACAGCTCCGGGCCAGGGTGGCGGAGCGGGCCAGGAGCTATCTGGGCACCCAGTACCGCTGGGGCGGAAAGTCCCCCATGGGAATCGACTGTTCGGGGCTTACTTTTATGTCCTGGTTTTTCAGTGGAGTGCTCCTCTACCGGGATGCTCGCATTGTGCCGGGGTACCCGGTCCGGCCCATTCCTCTGGAGGCCTGCCGGCCTGCCGATCTGCTCTATTTTCCGGGGCACATCGCCCTCTATCTGGGGGAGGGAAGGTATATCCACTCCACTGCCCGAGCGGGCAGCGACGGGGTGGTGGTCAACAGCCTGGACCCGGCACAGCCTGACTACCGGGCGGATCTGCGGGAAAAGCTGCTGACGGCGGGCACTGTCTTTCCACTGGGAGGGGAGAATCTGACAACTTGATAAAAATTTGCGGCAAACACTTGCCAGATGGGCCATTCTCCTCTATACTGTACCTGTTTGTTGACATAACGTATTTGGAGAAGGGGGCGCGCCTCAGTGGCCCAGACACACCGAAAGAAACGCCGCCGCCGGACTTCCACGGCACGGCGGGCGGCAAAGATTTTTTATGGAATTCTTGTGGCCATCTC
The DNA here is from genome assembly GCF_002159385.1 of Flavonifractor sp. An52. NCBI lineage: Bacteria > Bacillati > Bacillota > Clostridia > Eubacteriales > Oscillospiraceae > Flavonifractor > Flavonifractor sp. An52. The sequence continues at coordinate 18,065 of NZ_NFIB01000035.1, read as the reverse complement.
AGCTTTAATCGTTACGCTGTTCTGCGTCTACAAGCTGCTGGCCAAGGAGCCGGAGATGGCGGCGGAGCCGACGCCTGAACCCGCTCAGCCGGGCACCAGCGCTGAGCCTGCCACGGGCCGGCAGCGGAAACCTTATACATATACTTTTCTGCTGGTGGCCAAGGACCAGGTGGGCAGCAATGCCGATACCATGATCGTCTGCACCTATGATACGGTGGCGCAGACGGTGGGTATGGTATCCATCCCCAGAGATACTCTGGTGGAGAGCGGCAAGCTGAACGCGGTCTACCAGCAGGGGATCGAGGCCCTGCGGGACACCATATCCGATATGCTGGGGATTCCCATCGACTTCTATGTAGGGGTCAACATGGATGGATTCAAGGAGCTGGTGGATGAGTTGGGGGGCATTGAGTTCAATGTGCCCGTCCACATGGCCTACGACGATCCCACCCAGGATCTGCACATTCACTATGAGCCGGGCCTCCAGCATCTGGACGGGCAGGACGTGCTTAACGTGGCCCGGTGCCGGAAAAACTCCGATGGACCTGGTACCTATCCCAACAATATCTACTCCGCCTATCCGGACAACGACATCGGACGCACCAGGACCCAGCAGCAGCTGATCGGCACCATTCTGAAAAAGGCGCTGTCCAATCCTCAGAAGATCAACCGCTATGTCGAGATCTTCCTGGAGTATGTGAACACCAACCTGGAGTTCGGCGAGATGCTGTGGTTTGCGGAGCCTGCCCTGGGCTTTGATTTTGAAAACGGTATGACCAGCGCCACCCTTACCGGAGACGGAAACACCTACTATCCCGGCTGGGGCCAATACTGCTACCAGCTCTACCCGGAGGAGACCCTGGAGACCGTCAACCAGCTCATCAATCCCTACGACCAGGATCTGACTCTGGAGGATATGAATATCTTCCAATACCAATAATCAAAAAGGACGTGCTTCAAAGGCACGTCCTTTTGATTTACTCCAGCAGATCGGGGCCGGGCAGGTCCATCTGTCGCTTGCGGGCGGCGGAGAAGGCCAGCTTGTCCGCCAGGGCCTTCCGGTCGCCGGTGGCCAGCACCTCCCGGTAGGACTGGAGATTGCCGATGAGCCGGTCCAGCACCTCCAGCAGAGCGGGCTGGTTGAGGGAGAAAAGCTGGGTCCACAGTCCCACATCCAGAGCGGCCACCCGGGTGCAGCCACGGAAGGAGGAGCCTTCGTAGCCCTTGCAGTCAAAGAGGGTGGGGTCGTCACACACCGCCACGGCGATGATGTGCATCACCTGGCTGGTGTAGGCGATGAGGGCGTCGTGAGCCTGGGCGGTGGTGCGGTGGACGTCCTTGCAGCCCATATAGGCGGCCAGCCGCTCCAGCAGGGCAAGATGCTCCGGCTGGTTGGTTTCCCGGGGGATCAGCAGGAAGTGAGAGCCCTGGAACAGCTCGGCAAAGGCGTGCTCCACACCGGAGAACTCGGTGCCCGCCATAGGGTGGCAGCCCACAAAATCCACCGTGTCGGGCAGACAGGCCGCCCCCTCCAGAATAGCCGACTTGACGCCGCACACGTCCCACACCAGGGCGCCGGGCTTGAACTGATCCTTGTAGGTGTGCAGAAAATCCAGGATGCCCTGGGGATGGAGGGCCAGAGCCACCACATCGGCCTGGGGGATCACGTCTGCGGCGTATTCAGTCACCCGGTCGCCCACGCCGTGTTCGCTGGCGTAGCGCAGGGTGGGCTGGGACACGTCCACGCCTACGATCTCATAGTCCTCAAAGCCCTTCAGGGCCAGAGCCATGGAGCCGCCGATTAAACCAAGACCCACGATAACAAGTGTTTTTTTCATACCGGGACTCTCCTCTTTACAGGGTACGGCCCACGCAGGGGGCCAGAATACGCAGCTTGTCCATCAGAGCGTCAAACTGGGCGGGGGTGATGGACTGAGCTCCATCGCACAGGGCATGGGGAGGATCGTTATGGACCTCCACAATGAGGCCGTCGGCCCCGGCAGCCAGGGCCGCCATACTCATCCGCTCCACCATCCAGGCTTTGCCGCAGGCGTGGGAGGGGTCCACTACCACCGGCAGGTGGGACAGCTGCTTCACGGCCAGCACTGCCGACAAATCCAGAGTATTGCGGGTGAAGGTCTCGAAGGTGCGGATGCCCCGCTCACACAGGATGACCTTTTCATTGCCGCCGGCCATGATGTACTCGGCGGACATGAGCCACTCCTCAATGGTGGAGGAGAGACCGCGCTTGAGCAGAATGGGCTTGGTGGTCTTGCCCAGCTGCTTCAGAAGGTCGAAGTTCTGCATATTCCGGGCACCCACCTGGATCACGTCCACGCACATCTCGAACATCTCCACGTTGTCGGTGGACATGATCTCAGTGACAATGGGCAGGCCGGTGACTGCGCGGGCCTCCTGAAGCAGCCGGATGCCGTCATTGCCCATGCCCTGGAAGGAGTAGGGGGAGGTACGGGGCTTGAAGGCGCCTCCACGAAGGGCGGCGGCTCCGGCGGCCTGGACGGCCTGGGCCACGCCCACGATCTGCTCCTCACTCTCCACCGAGCAGGGACCGGCAATGACGGCCAGCTTCTCGCCGCCCACCAGAGCGCCGCCTCCCAGGTCAATGATCGTATCCTCCGGGTGGTACTTCCGGTTGGCCTTCTTATAGGGCTCGGTGACCCGCATCACCCGGTCCACGCCGGGCAGCAGGGACAGCTTCTCCTGGTCAATGCCATCGGCATTGCCTTCGGCACCCAAAATGGTGGTCTCAGCGCCCTTGGACACCATGACCTTGACGCCGCCCTCCTCCATGGTGAGGATGGCTTTTTCCAGTTCCTCGGGGGTAAAGCCCCGCTTCATGATAACGACCATATGTGTTCTCCTTTCCAAATACAAAAGATCCGCAGCCGCCCAAAGGCAGCTGCGGATCTTTTCCGTCCGTTATCAGAACGAAACCCGGTCAGCCGGTTATGGGCAGGCAGAAACACCGCTGGCAAAATAGCAGCGGTAATAGCCGTATCCATAACCGGTACGCTTCAGCATGACGGGCACGCTCCTTCCTTTGAAAGAGACTTTAGCACTTTTTGGTGCGAAAGTCAAGGGGAAATTTTGCTTGAAATCCTACCAGTATTATGGTATTATATTTGAAAAGTCAGGAGGGATCGTATGAAAATTTCTACCAAGGGACGATATGCCCTGCGGCTGATGCTGGACGTGGCGCTCCATAGCCACGGTACTGCGGTGCCTCTGCGGGATGTGGCCCAGCGGCAGGATATTTCCGACAAATATTTGGAGCAGATTGTGACCCAGCTTTCTCGGGCTGGTCTGGTGCGCTCGGTGCGGGGCGCCGGCGGCGGCTACCTGTTGACCCGGGAGCCGGAGGAATACACGGTAGGCGAGATCCTGCGGGTGCTGGAGGGTAATCTGGCTCCGGTGAGTTGCGCCGATGCCGACGATGTGTGCCGGTGCGGACGGGCAGACAGGTGCGTTACCGTGGAGATTTGGAGGGAGATCCAGGCCGCGGTATCCGGGGTGGTGGATCATGTGACCCTGGCCGATCTGGTCCGCCGCCATCAGGAGAAGTGTCCGGAGAGTTGCGAAAACGCCGACTGAGTTCCTATGTAAAAGGTTCTTTGCGTGACAAATCCGAAGGTCCGGCTTATCCTGTAGACGAGGTGAGCGGATATGCGGGATATTGGAAAGAACATCAGGACGCTGCGGGAGAAAAAGGGCATGACCCAGGAGGAACTGGCGCAAGCTCTATTTGTTACCCGACAGACGGTGTCTAACTACGAGACGGGCAGGAGCAGGCCGGACATTGAGATGCTGGTCAGGATCGCCCAGGCGCTGGAGACTGATGTAAATCAGGTGTTGTATGGCTTGCCTGTGGAGCAGGACAAGCAGCGGGAGGCCAAGCGGCTGGCAGTGGGCTGTCTGACCCTGGCGGCGATTTTTCTGCTGCTGACGCTTCCTGCGCCGCTGCTGAATGAGATGCTAAAGCGTGGCAATGTAGGGGCGGTGCTGGTGACCGCCCTTACCAACGGTTTGCTGAGGCCTGCCTTATGGCTGATATTGGGCTGGTGTGCCCTTCAGGGGCTGTGGCTGCTGCGGGTGATCCGGCCGCCGGAAGAGCGGACGTGGATGGTATGGGCCCGGCGGGGTGTGTTGCTTCTGATGGCGGTATATGTGGTGCTGCTGCTTCCGCCGCTGGTGGTGGGACTGATCCAGGTGATCCAGACCGCATTGGGCGTGCCCTATGATGCGCTGGTAGAAGTTCCTCAGATCCCGGCGTATATATGGCTCATGAATCGCCAGTTGGTATTCCTTGTGCTCCGCCCTCAGATATGCGCCATCCCTGGCGCAGCCCTGTGGCTGCTGGGGGTTCCAAAACGCTGAGAAAAAGAAAAAGACGCTGCTTACGCAGCGCCTTTTTTCTTATGCGTAGATGCCGGTGGAGAGGTAGCGCTCGCCGGTGTCGGGCAGAACGGCTACGATGGTCTTGCCCTGGAAGTCGGGCCGCTTGGACAGCTCCCGGGCCGCCCAGGCGGCGGCACCGGAGGAGATGCCCACCAGAATACCCTCGGCCCGTGCCAGCTCCTTGGCGGCAGCAATGGCCTCCGCGCCGGGGACGGGGAGGACCTCGTCTACCACCCCCATATCCAGGGTACCAGGGACGAAGCCGGCACCAATGCCCTGAATCTTGTGGGGGCCGGGCTGGCCGCCGGACAGAACGGCGGACTCGGCGGGTTCCACCGCCACGACCTTAATGTTGGGATTCTGCTCCTTCAGGAAACGGCCCGCGCCGGTGATGGTGCCGCCGGAACCTACGCCGGCCACCAACACGTCCACCGTGCCGTCGGTATCCCGCCAGATCTCAGGGCCGGTGGTCTCATAGTGGGCCTGGGCGTTGGCGGGGTTATTGAATTGGTCGGGCATCCAGGCGGAGGGGTCGGCCTCCAGCAGCTCCTTGGCCTTGGCAATGGCACCGCTCATGCCCTTAGTGCCCTCCGTGAGCACCAGCTCCGCCCCCAGGGCGGACAGCAGGGAGCGGCGCTCCTGGCTCATGGTCTCAGGCATGGTGAGCACCACCCGATAGCCCCGCTGGCGGCCGATATAGGCCAGGGCCACGCCGGTATTTCCGCTGGTGGGTTCCACGATGGTGGCACCCGGCTTCAGCAGGCCGGCTTCCTCAGCGGCCCGGATCATATACAGTCCCGCACGGTCCTTGGCGGAGGACAGGGGATTAAAGCTCTCCAGCTTGCCCAGGATACCGCCGCCGGGGGCAAAGCGCTCCAGACGGAGCAGGGGGGTATTGCCAATCAATTCAGGAATGGAATGGGCGATTTTCATGGTAGATTGCCTCCCATCATTTTTCTCAGGTTGCTATCAGCATACCACATAAATCCCACGAATTCAATAGGAATTTTGGACAATAAGCAAGGCCCGCCATCCGGCGGGCCTTGCTTAGATGCTGGAAAGATTAGAACATGGGGACAACGGCGCCCTCGTAGGTCTCATCCATAAAGGTCTTGACCTCGTCGCTCTTGAGGGCCTCCACCAGGGCCTGGATGGCGGGATCGTTCTCGTGGCCCTCCTTGACGGCCAGCACGTTGACGTAAGCCTGGGCAGCCTCGCCGTCGGCGGACTCAACGGCCAGAGCGTCGGAAACCTTCAGGCCGGCGTCGATGGCATAGTTGCCGTTGATGACGGCCATATCCACATCGCCCAGACGGACGGGCAGCTGGCTGGCTTCCAGCTCCACGATGTCCAGATTCTTGGGGTTCTCAGCGATGTCGGCCTTGGTAGCGGTGATGCCGGCACCCTCCTTCAGGGTGATCAGGCCCTCCTGCTGGAGCAGGAGCAGGGCGCGGGCCTCATTGGTGGTGTCGTTGGGCACGGCGATCTGAGCGCCGTCAGCCAGCTCGTCGATGCTGGCGGTCTTGCCGGCATACAGGCCGAAGGGCTCGTAGTGAATCTCAGCGGCGCTGACCAGGTGGGTGCCGTCGCTGACGTTGAACTCGTTCATGTAGGTGATGTGCTGGAAGTAGTTGGCGTCCAGCTCACCACTCTCCACCGCCAGGTTGGGCTGGATGTAGTCGTTGAACTCCACGATCTCCAGGGTGATGCCCTGCTCAGCCAGGATGCCCTTGGCTACCTCCAGGATCTCAGCGTGGGGGGCGGGAGTGGCGCCGACCTTGATGGTGGTGTCCTCCAGAGAGGCGGTGTTCTCCACAGCGGGGGTCTCGGAGTTGCCGGAGGGGGTCTCGGAATTACCGGCGGGGGTGTTGGCGGAGCCGGAGTTGCCGCCGCCGCAGCCGGCCAGCAGGCCGAAAGACAGAGCGCCGGTCAGGAGCAGAGAGACAAGCTTCTTCATGGTACATTTCTCCTTTTCATTTCTACAGGTGTTACCCAAATCAGAGTACAAAAAAACGCCCTTGAAGAATGTTCAAGGACGAGAGCTTTCCGCTTCGTGGTACCACCTTGTTTCACCTCTGCCTCACGACAGGGGCCTTATGGAGTACAGCCATACTCCTGCGCAATCACGGGCGCACCCGTCGCAGCCTATACCAAACGGTAGTCGGTGCGCCGCTCCAAGACCATCTTCACCAAAACCTTCCGTACCCGTTCCCACCATACCGGGCTCTCTGTGCCGTATCTTTCTGGTTACTCTTCTCTTCATTGCGTTTGAGGGGCGTTATTCAGTTCCCTTTGGGTTGCATTTAGTATATGCCTCCCTCACTCATTCGTCAAGTAGACAGTTTCGACAAAAGAACGGGGTGCGCATACCAAAAAGTTTGCGCACCCCGTCCAAACAGATGATTAATGGATTCCGGACTTTTCTGCCCGGTTGGTCTTGAGCTTCTTCTTCCGATCCGTACTGCGAATTCGCTTATCCAGCCGGACCGAGGCCCGGGTACCGATGGACTGGAAGATCTGGACCAGGATAACCAGCACCACCACAGACACCCACAGGATGATATTCATGCGGCGCTGGTAGCCCAGATTCAGGGCCATGGAGCCCAGACCGCCGCCGCCGATGGCGCCCGCCATGGCGCCGTAGCTGAGGATGGTGATGAAGGCGGTGGTGAAGCCGGAGATCAGGGAGGGACGGCTCTCGGGCAGGATCACCTTGGTGATGATCTGGAAGGGAGAGCAGCCCATGGACTGGGCGGCCTCCACCACGCCGCTGTCCACCTCACGGAGAGAGGCCTCCACCAGTCGGGCCACAAAGGGGAAGGCAGCCACGATCAGAGGTACAATGGTGGCCACCGTGCCGATGGAGGTGCCCAGGATCAGCCGGGACAGAGGGATAACCACCACCATCAGGATGAGGAAGGGCACCGAACGCAGAATGTTGATCACAAAATTCAGCACCGCCATCACCGGACGGGGCAGGGGCAGCACGCCATTGGGCTCACCCACCACGGCAATGACACCCAGGGGCAGACCGATGACATAGGCAAAGAAGGTGGAGATCACCGTTACATACAGAGTCTCCCAAATGGCAAAGAGCAGGCCGTTTTTGCTCAGCTCCAGCAGACGGAGGACCTCTTCATTTTGCAGCAGATCAGCCATGGTAATCAGGCACCTCCTCCACAGTCACGTCCTTCTGGGCGCGCAGATAGTTCATGGCCTTGGCGGCCTCGGTTTTATCCTCCGGCAGGCCCAGCAGCATGGAGCCAAAGGCCTTTCCGTTCACGTTGCGGGTATCGGCACCCAGAATGTTGACCTTGACCCCGCAGTCGATGGCCAGAGAGGCGATGAGAGGCTCATAGGAGGAGCCGCCGTTGAACACCACCCGCACCACGCTGGCCACGGGGAACTGGTCGATATGGGCGCCCTCGGGGAACACCAGCTTGCGGCCGGCCTCGGTCTTGGGGTTGGAGAAGACCTCCTCCACGGTGCCGGTCTCCACCATATGGCCGTGGTCCAGAATGGCCACATGAGTGCAGATTTCCTCCACCACCGCCATTTCGTGGGTGATGACCACCACAGTGATGCCCAGACGCTTGTTGATATCCTGAATCAGCTTTAAGATGGAGCGGGTGGTGGTGGGGTCCAGAGCGGAGGTGGCCTCATCGCACAGCAGCATCTTGGGGTTGGAGGCCAGGGCGCGGGCGATGGCGATGCGCTGCTTCTGGCCGCCGGACAGCTGAGCGGGGTAGGCATTGGCCTTGTCAGGCAGGCCAACGATATCCAGGTACTCCAGAGCCCGCTTTTTGGCCTCCGCCGCCGGAACACCGGCGATCTCCATGGGGAAGCAGATGTTCTTCAGGCAGGTCCGCTGCATCAGCAGGTTAAACTGCTGGAAGATCATGCTGATGGACCGGCGGGTCTGGCGCAGACGGGCAGGGGAGAGTTCCATCAGGTTCTCTCCGTCGATGAGGACCTCTCCCTGGGTGGGTCGCTCCAGCAGGTTGATGCAGCGCACCAGGGTGGATTTACCCGCGCCGCTCATGCCGACGATACCAAAGATATCCCCGTCCCCAATGGTCAGGTTGATATCCGACAGGGCCTCAAAGTCCCCGTCCGCCGTGGGAAAGACCTTGGATAAGTGTTTCAGTTCGATCACAGGTCTGTTCTCCTTCGTCTGATTTGTATGTAATACCTCCGGTTTTGACAAAACACCGGGATGTTTGCATCGGGAATATTCTATGACAACCGGGACGGGCTGTCAAGGTGTTTCGGGAGGGAAGAGACGGGCCGATGTGGGCATCGGCCCCTACAGAGGTACTGGAGGATGGTCAGAGCAAAAAGAAACAGCCGGGCCATTGGCCCGGCTGTTCAATGACGCTATTAGTCGGTCACGAAGGGCAGCAGCGCGATCTGACGAGCACGCTTGATGGCCTCAGTGAGCTGACGCTGATGCATGGCGCAGGTGCCGGTGGTGCGGCGGGGCAGGATCTTGCTCCGCTCGGACAGGAACCGACGCAGCTTCACGGCGTCCTTATAGTCGATGTGCTCCACCTTGTCCACACAGAAGGTGCAGACCTTGCGGCGCTTGCGGCCGCGGGGGCGCTCTCTATCCATAGCCATAACTGGAAAACCTCCCTTGTTCCGGGCCTATAGTCCGGCTTGTTTTATGATGCGGCATCCGCCGCTGTGTTCGGTTTAGAAGGGCAATTCGCCGTCATCCTCAGTGAGTTCGGCAAACTGGTCGCCGCCGGCAGGGGCGGAATAGCCGCCGCCAACAGGGGCCGCGGGGGGCGCATAGCCGCCGGGCGTGCCGTAGCCGCCGGAGGGTGCGCTGTATCCGCCGCCCTCGGAGTCCCGCTTGGAGTCGCCAAAATACACGTTGTCGGCCACCACCTCGGCAGTGCGGCGCTTGTTGCCGTCCCGGTCGGTCCAGTCACGCAGCTGGAGCCGGCCCTCTACCACGGCCATACGGCCCTTGGTGAGAAAACGGGAGACAAATTCCGCCGTCTGACGCCAGGCCACGATATCAATGAAATCGGTGGCCTTTTCGCCGGTGGTCTTGTCCTTAAAGTCCCGGTCCACAGCCAGAGAGAAGGAGGCCACAGCCGTCCCGGTCTGAGTGTGCCGGAGTTCAGGGTCACGGGTCAGACGACCCATGAGAATAATACGGTTCAGCATGAAGCCTCTCCTCTCTTACTCGTCCTTGCAGACGATCAGGGAGCGCATCACGCCGTCAGTGATCCGCAGGATACGATCCAGCTCGCGGGGGAACTCGGGCTTGGACTCGAAAGTCATCAGCACGTAGTAGCCCTCGGTCAGGTCATTGATGGGATAGGCCAGGTGGCGCTTGCCCCACTCGTCGACCTCAGCCAGGGTGCCGTTCTGCTCCACCAGAGTCTTGAACTTCTCCACCATGGCAGCAGTGGCCTCCTCACCCAGGTTGGGATTGAGGATGTAGACCACCTCGTAGTTACCGCTGAGTTTTGCCATTTTCTTTGCACCTCCTTATGGACATATGGCCCCCGCCCTTTGCGGGAGCAAGGATGGCTTGTCACAAACAAGCCCTATTATTATATAAGATATTTGGAAAAAGTCAAGATTTTTTCGCGGGAAAATAAAAAATAAAAAACTTTCAGATTCTGTGCAATATTTGGGCGGGCTGCACCATTGTATAGGCAGAAGGGCCGGTGAGGCCCATGAAGTAAATCATAAATTTCATTGTAAAGGAGTTTTTCAGATGAAAAGAGGTTTTGGAAAAGGTTTTGTGTCCGGTATGCTGGTTGTGTCTCTGGCAGTGGGATTGGGAGTTACCGCCATGGCGGCTACCAGAACCATTAAGGTTGAGGATGATATTCAGGTGACCCTGAACGGCGCACGGTTCCAGCCCAAGGACGCCGATGGAAATGAGGTACCCCTCTTCTCCTATAACGGTACTACCTACGCCCCCGTTCGGGCCATCTGCGAGGCTGCCGGTCTGAAGGTGGATTACGATTCCGCCACCTATACCGCTGTGCTTACCACGCAGGACCAGTATATTGCATCCACTCCCGGCGCCTCCAACTATATTACCGTGGAACAGGCCAAGAATGCGGCCCTCAATCATGCGGACGTGAAGGCCGGCGACGCCATCTTCGTAAAAGCCGGGCTGGACTGGGATGACGGCCGGGTGCACTATGAGGTGGAGTTCTACGCCGGCAACACGGAGTACGACTACGATATCGACGCCACCAGCGGTGCGGTGCTCTCCTATGACCGGGAGTGGGATGACTTTTCCCTGAAGGGCAGCGGCAGCAGCGGCACCGCTACCCAGGACGACCTCATCACTGAGGCCAAGGCCAAGGAGATCGCCCTGGCCAAGGCTCCTGCCGGCACCACCGTGGTCAAGTGCGAACTGGACCGGGACGACGGCCGGTATGTGTACGAAGTGGAGATGCGCAACGGCAACATGGAGTACGACTGCGACATCAACGCGGTTACCGGCGTGATCATCGACTGGGATGCCGACCGGGACGACTGATCCGGTAACACAGACAAGTAAATAAACCAAAATTTGGAACCGCTCCAGGGTGACCGGAGCGGTTCCGAATTTTTTTTGACTTTTTTTCTCCTTCGGTGTACGCAAACATCCAACTTTTGGCCCTGGGACGCCAAGGGTGAGGAGTGAGTGCGGTGGACAGTGAGAGGGGCAGGCTGTTAAAGCAAATAGAAAAATTGGCCAGGTGCAAAGCAAATGACGCGGTCAAGCTAGCCTTTTTGGAAGAAGGAGAAGTGGAGGAAATCGACAGCCTGGATTTGACGGCGCTCACTGGATTCAAACGCACCGACAAAGGAGCTGTGGAAATTCAGTTGGTGGATCGACTGACGGTACTCAAACTGCTGGTGGAACTGGCCGGAGGTCAGGAGGAAAAGGCAGTGGAGTTCTTTCGAGCTTGGGAGCGAAAGGCGGAGGAAGGGGTACAGGAGGAGACATGAAGTTTCGGACTTTTTCCCCCAAACAAAAGCAGGTGCTCACCTGGTGGTGCGACCCGGCGGTGCGGGACAGGGAAGCATTGATCTGCGACGGGGCGGTGCGCAGCGGCAAGACCATGTGTATGGGGCTGTCCTTCTTCTGTTGGGCCATGCGGACCTTCCATGGTCAGGCATTCGGCCTGTGCGGCAAGACGGTCACCGGCCTGCGGCGCAATCTGCTGGGTGGGCTGCTACCGGTACTCAGGGAGCTGGGCTTTCAGTGGGAGGAGAAGGTGTCCAAAAATCTGATTACCGTCCGCTTCGGCGGGCGGGAGAATACCTTCTACCTCTTCGGCGGAAAGGACGAGGGAAGCGCCGCCCTGATCCAGGGCATCACCCTGGCGGGGGTGCTGCTGGACGAGGTGGCCCTCATGCCCCGGTCCTTTGTGGAGCAAGCCTGCGCCCGGTGTTCGGTGGAGGGAAGCCGGATGTGGTTTTCCTGCAACCCGGAGGGGCCGGAGCACTGGTTCTACAAAGAGTGGATCCAGAAGAAGGAGGAACACAATGCCCTCTACCTCCACTTTACCATGCAGGACAACCCCGCCCTTTCCACCAGAGTCATCCGGCGGTATACCCGCAACTTCAGCGGAACCTTTTACCGGCGGTTCGTGCTGGGAGAGTGGGCGGCGGCAGAGGGGCGGGTATACGACTTTTTTGATGAGAGCTATGTGAAGCCTGTGCCCCAGGGGGAGATGGAACAGTGGTGCATCTCCTGCGACTACGGGACGGTGAATCCCTCTTCCTTCGGCCTGTGGGGTCTGCGGGATGGCGTGTGGTACCGGGTCAAGGAGTTTTACTACGACTCCCGGCGGGAGGGCAGGCAGAAAACCGACGGAGAGTATGCCCACGATCTGGAGCAGCTGGCGGGAGGGAGGACCATCCGGCGGGTGGTGATCGACCCATCCGCCGCCAGCTTTATCGAATTGCTGCGGCGGATGGGCTGGCGGGTAGAAAAGGCCAACAACGACGTATTGGCCGGTATCCGCATCACCGCCGATCTGCTACGGCAGGGCAAGCTGGTGATCTGCGCGCCCTGCGCCGACGCCATCCGGGAATTTTCCCTCTATTGCTGGGATGAGAAGGCAGTGGGGGACCGGGTACAGAAGATACACGACCACGCCATGGACGACATCCGGTATTTCGCCGCCACGGTGGCGGCGGGAGGCGAGGGCGGATTTTTCGGAGGGCTGTGCGTGGAGCGGGAGCGGTTTTGAGAAAAAGGAGTGTGGTTATGGGACTGTTCCATAAGAAAAGTGGGCCGGAGAGCGGCGGACTGGCGGTCCAGATCCGGGAGGGCGGCAGGCATCCCTTTGGAGTATTGGACGGCTATGTGCCCCTGCAGCAGGGAGAGATTGCCCTTTACCGCAGTATTCGGGAGGCGGTGCCCATTGTGGATGCCGCCATCTGGAAACTGATCCGGCTGGCAGGCGGGGTGATTGTGCAGTGCGGAGACAAACGGGCCCAGGAGGAGCTGGAGTGGTTTTTACAGCACGTAGATACCGGACGGGGCCAGCGGGGCATCCAGTCCTTCCTGGACTGCTATCTGGACTCCATGCTTACCTGCGGCCGGGCAGTGGGGGAGATCGTACCCGACCGCAGGCGAAGAGACATTGCAGCTCTGCTTTGCGGCAATGTGGCGGACATCGAGATCAAAGAGGGGGCCACCCCCATGGAGTTTGCCATCTGGGGCCGGGGGACCGACGGTACCATGCGGGAGCTGCCCCGGCAGGAGCTGCTCCTCTTCACACCCTTTCAGCCTGAGACGGACAGCCCCTACGGTGTGAGTCTGCTGCGGTCCATGCCCTTCCTGACTGAAATTTTGCTCAAAATTTATCAGGCCATGGGCATGAACTGGGAGCGGATGGGCAACGTCCGCTTCGCGGTGGTATACAAGCCGGGGGACAATCCCCTGGATCATAGCATGGTGCAGGAGCGCAGCCGCCAGATCGCCCGGGAGTGGTCCGCCGCCATGCAGGCGGGCAAGCACGGCAATGTCCGGGACTTTGTGGCGGTAGGCGATGTGGACATCAAAGTGATCGGCGCGGACAACCAGGTGCTGGACAGCGAGGTGCCGGTGCGGCAGATCCTGGAACAGCTGGTGTCCCGCACCGGCATCCCCCCCTTCCTGCTGGGATTGTCCTGGTCCTCCACCGAGCGGATGAGCACCCAGCAGGCCGACATGATGACCAGCGAGATCACCGCCATCCGCCGGGGACTGGAGCCGGTGGTGGAGCGGATCTGTGAGTTGTGGCTCAGGCTCCACGGGTATGATCCCAAGGTGACGGTGGAGTGGAAGGATATCAACCTCCAGGACCTGGTGGAGGAGGCTCGGGCGGAGCTTTACCGCCAGCAGGCCCGGACGGTGGAGATGGACAACGAGGCCAGAGAGAAGGGAGAGACGGTATGAACATCAACAAGCAGGCGGGGGTGGATCAGGGTACCGCCCTGGATCAGAACGAGCTGGGGCTGATCAACGCCATGAGCCGCAAAAAGCTGACAGAGGAGGAGGTATACACCTTCGCCGTGCGGCTGTGTGACAACGAGGTGGACCGGGACGGGGAGCGGTTCCCGGCGGAGACTCTGGAGGAGCTGGCCCCCCTCTTTGTGGGCAAGAGCGGTATTTTCGACCACCAGTGGAGCGCCGCCGGACAGACCGCCCGCATCTACCGCACCGAACTGGTGCGGGATGAGAGCGTTCTCACAGCGGCGGGGGATCCGCTGTGCTACCTGAAAGGTTACGCCTATATGCTGCGTACCGACAGCAACAAGGATCTGATCGCCGAGATCGAGGGCGGCATCAAGAAGGAGGTGAGCGTGGGCTGCGCGGTGGAGGAGGCCAGATGCTCCATCTGCGGGGAGAACATCCATGACAGAGGCAGATGCGCCCATGAGAAGGGCAGGGAGTACGGCGGCAAGCTGTGCTGGGCCGATCTGGTCCACGCCACCGACGCCTACGAGTGGTCCTTTGTGGCGGTGCCGGCCCAGAAAAACGCGGGGGTGATGAAGAGTATGAGACAGGATATGCAGCAGCTGGAGCGGGAGGCCGCCCTGGGGCGCAAGTACCTCCAGCAGCTCAAGGACGAGGTGGTGCGCCTGGGCGGCGTGGCCGGGCTGGCCCTGGAGCAGGAGACGCTGAAGGGCATTGTCCGGAAGCTGGAGGAGCCGGAATTGGACGCCCTGAAGAAGGCCTTTGAGGTCCAGGTGGACAAGGCCTGGGGCGTGGAGACCCAGCTGCCCGCATGGGAGCGGCAGATCCCGGCGGAGGGACGGGACGGAGCGTTTTTGATCTGAAACCGACGATAACGGATTGCTGCGCCAGTGTGCGCACTGGCTCGCAATGACGGGGATTGGCCCTGACAAAAAGAAAGGAGTAGAAACATGAGCGGCAAGATTTCCTTTGAAGGCATTGGCGAAGTGGTGGCTACCTTTGCCTGCGGCGAGGGTGTGATCGCCGGTCAGGTGGTCAAGGTGACGGAGGACGGCACGGTGGGCCCCTGTACCGACGGCGAGAAGTTCTGCGGCGTGGCCCTGTCCGCGGAGGACGGCTATGCCGCCGTTCAGCTGGGCGGCCTGGTAAAGGTGCCTGCCAGCGGCGGCAGCATTACCGCCGGCTGGTGCAAGCTGTCCGCGGACGGCTCCGGCGGCGTGAAGCTGGACACCTCTACCGGGACCGAGTATCTGGTGGTGCGGGTAGAGACTGACGCGGCCGTGATCTGTCTGTAAGAAAGGGAGGATGGGAATATGAGCTATCGGTTTGACAATCTGAGACTGGAAAAGGGTATGTACAACGAGGCGGGCCGAACCTTTACCCAGGTGCTGGAGCGGGAGGACCCCTCCGAGCAGTACAAGGGCACTCCTCTGGAGGGTCTGGACGCCTATCAGCGTCAGCTCAAGCGCTTTGACATCAAGGTGAAGGGCGCGGGCAGTGACGTGGTGGAAAAGTTCTTCTCCACCAGCCAGTCCGCCGTCCTCTTCCCCGAGTACATCGCCCGGTCGGTGCGCCAGGGTATGGAGGAGGCCGACCTGCTGCCCCACATCACCGCAGCCGTCACCCGCTTCGATGGCATGGACTACCGCTCCATTGCCTCTGTGCCCGAGGATGACCAGAAGGCCCTGCGCCATGTGGAGGAGGGCGCCACCATCCCCCAGACCCAGGTCAAGACCCAGGAGAACCTAGTCAAGCTCCACAAGCGGGGCCGGATGCTGGTGGCCTCCTACGAGGCCATCCGCTATCAGAAGCTGGACCTGTTCTCCGTCACCCTGCGGCAGATCGGCGCCCACATCAACCGGATGCACCTGGAGGATGCCATTGATGTGCTTCTCCACGGCGACGGCAACGAGAACCCCGCCAAGGAGTATACCGTGGGCTCCGATCCCATTGGCGGCTCCTCCGGTACCCTGACCTACGACGATCTGGTGGACTTCTGGGCCCAGTTTGACCCCTACGAGATGAACACCCTGCTGGTGTCCGGCGACATGATGCGCCAGCTGCTTAAGATGGACGAGTTCCAGAATCCCCTTACCGGCCTCAACTTCCAGGGTACCGGCAAGCTGGCCACCCCCCTGGGGGCCACCCTGCTGCGCACCTCCGCTCTGGAGAGCGGTCAGCTCATCGGCCTGGACAAGAACTACGCTCTGGAGATGGTACAGGGCTCCGACGTGATGGTGGAGTATGACAAGCTCATTGATCGCCAGCTGGAGCGGGCCGCTATCACCTCCATCTCCGGCTTTGCCAAGTTGTTTACTGATGCCGCCAAGGTGTTGAAGCTGAAATGATTGAGGAGATCATGGCAATGGCCCAGAGTCTGGGTCATGTGGACGATAGCCAGCAGGCGGCCCTGGAGGCCCTGTGCCGGGCGGCGGAGACTGAGGTGACCGGCCGGCTCCGGGACGGGGTGAGTCCGGAGGACTGCGGCCCGGCCTTCGTGCTGGGGTGCGCCTGGGTGGCGTTGGCAGGGCTGGCCGGAGGCCAGTACGGCGGCGGGACCGAGTTTACTGCCGGAAGCGTTACCATCCGGGAGGCAGACTGCGTTCAGGATCGGGAGCGCTCCGCCGCCCTCCGGCTCCAGGGCGAGACGGTGCTGGGGCCCTATCTGAAGGACCGGGGATTTCTGTTTCGGGGGGTGGAGGGATGACCGACCGCTGGAGACAGATTTTATCCAGATATGGTCAGACCATCACCCTCTACCGGCAGGGACAGGAGGAGGGCACGGCGTGCCGGGCCTTCCTCCAGCCCGTTCAGGAGAAGGGGGCGGATTTCTTCCAGCGGCAGCCTACCCCTCTGGGGCTGGTACGGCAGGACCGATGGATCTGCCTGGGCGGCCCGGACATGGCTCTGGATGAGCTGGGCGACGGGTACCTTGCCTGGGGAGGCCAGACTTTTACGGTACGCAGTGCCCAGCCGGTATACCTGGGGGAGGAATTGGTGTACTGGTGGGGACTGCTGGCGGTAAGAGATTGAGCGTGACCTGGAGTGTTTTGACGGGTGGAAAGACTGTGGGAAGCGGGGGGAGAAGGATGGAGTTTGGAACGATCCGGGAGCGGATGGCGGACTATCTGCAGGGGCAGGGCATCGAGGCCCAATGCGCCTACCCGGAGATGAGACGAGCCCGGAGAGATGGAGTGGTGGCAGCCGTCTCCCTCCGGGCCTGCCAGGGGGGGCCGGAGGGGTTCCGGGACTACCTGGGAGAACGGTATGACCAGGAGAGCGGCCAGTGGCAGGAGCTGTACGGGAGGAAGATCGTCCTCACCTTCGGGCTGGACCTGTACGCTCCCCAGGGCTGCGGCGCGGCGGGTATTCAGGAGACCTTCGACCGGATGGCTGAGGCCTTGCAGCGGGAGGGACCACCCGGCCTCACCCTACAGGAGCTCTCCTGCGGAGAGACGGAATTTGACCAGGGGGCGGGCCTCTACCACCGGACGGTGGAGGCGGTATGCCGGGGTTACCTGTACGCGGTGGCCCAGGAGGGCGGTACCTTCCTGGACTTTATTGTGAGAGGAGAGAGCCGGATTTGAGTATGACGATCCATGAACGGCCTGGAGTATACTCCAGCTACGACGCCTCCACCGTGATCAGCGGCAGCGGCGGCAGCAGCACCGTAGGCTTGGTGGGCCTGGTCAGTGAGGGGGAGAGCGGCAAGCTGTACACCCTTAACCGCTATGAGGACGCGGTCACCCAGTTTGGTCAGGAGGAGAACCTGACCAAGCTGGTCCAGATCCTCTTCCGCAATGGCGCGGCCAAGGTGGTGGCGGTCCCGGTGAGCGGAGAGGAGGACTATCAGGGGGCCTTTGACCTGCTGGCGGCAGAGGAGGATATCTCTGTGGTGGTGTGCGACAGCACCCAGCTGACCGTCCAGCAAGCCCTACGGCAGAGCGTCTGCGACGCGTCCCAGGCCAGACGGGAGCGCATTGCCGTGGTAGGCGGCGCCCAGAACGAGAATGTGGAGGCCCTGGTCCAGCGGGCGGAAGGGCTCAACAGCGAGCGGGTGGTGCTGGTGGCCCCCGGCGACGACACCGGCCTGGCAGCCGCAGCGGTGGCGGGGGCCATTGCCGGGGAGAGCGACCCCGCCATCCCTCTGGGGGGCGCGGAATTGAGGGGCCTGGAGGGGATGGAGGCCCGGTACGCCGACACCGAGATCGAC
>NZ_NFIB01000034.1:0-26914 GCF_002159385.1 Flavonifractor sp. An52 | reverse complement strand
TTCCGGCGGACAACTGACCGGCTGACAGAGTTCCGGCGTAAATAACCGGCGCTATGTTTCCGGCGTTTGGGTCATTTTCTGGCCGGCGTTTTAGATTTTTTACCGTCCGGCGTTGACACACCCCGGTTAATGCGCTCCGCCGATTATGGCACTCTAATTCCATTTGCTCTCAGGAGGTATGCCCTTGATTTCCTATGCCAGTGCTGTTTTATGTTCTATAGATCTCCGGCTGTGGCTAATTTTTGCCGCCGGGTCCATTGTTCTTTGGCATTTGTTGAAGCGGCAGGAGATTGCCCTGCGCTCTGCAATCATTTATACGGCCTTTATCCTCATACTCACGCTCTTCTCCCGGGAGGGAAGCCATGAGCAAGCTGTGGCGTTGATGCCCCTGTGGTCCTGGGGCCAGGTGCTGTTCCACGGAAACTACGAGCTCTTTGTTCAGATCTGCCTGAACCTGCTTCTCTTTGTTCCTCTGGGGGGATTGCTTGGCTGCTGCCGCTGGGTGCAGCAGCAACAGCGCCCCCTGCTGCTCATTTCTCTGGCAGGCCTGGTTCTTTCTATCTCCATTGAATGGACCCAACTTCTCTTCCATCTGGGGCTTTTCGAGTGGGATGATATGCTTCACAACACCATCGGCTGCGCTCTTGGCGGCCTGGCTGCATCGCTGCTGAAGCAACCGCTCCCTGAACCATAGCAGCGTAGCTGAACAAAAATAGTGAAGGAACACTATACAGCGTTCCTTCACTATTTTTTCATGAGAGTCTATTTGCTGCTCGCTTCAGCAAGCACTTCTCATTCAGCGATATTCTCCATAAAACGCATCAGTATAGTGGCCACTTCAGCCCGGGATGCAACGCCCAGAGGATCCAGAAGGCCGCCATCCTTACCATTCAACAGGCCGGAACCCACTGCCCACTTCACAGCATCCACAGCCCAGGAGCCGGTCTGATCCGCATCCGGGAACGCGCTCAGGTCATCGGAAGCACTCACATCATAGCCCTTGTACTGGGCATAGCGATACAGGATAGTAGCAAACTGCTCACGGGTGATCAGGTCATTGGGTCCAAAGTTGCCATCGCCGTAACCCTTTACGATCCCTTCCTCGGTACCCCAGCAGATAGCCTCAGTATACCAGGTATCCGCCTCCACGTCGGGATAGGACACGGTGTTGTCCGTCTGGGGCTGTCCCTCGGCCCGCCACAGGATGGTGGTCACCATGCTGCGGGTGGTGGTGAGCATGGGGGCAAACGTAGTGGAGGAGGTGCCTTCCATCAGACCGCTATCATAAACATAGTACACGGCGTCATAGAACCAATCATTCTCCGCCACATCCACAAAGGGCATATCGTCCGAAATCTCAGCAAAGGTGACGTTTACGCTCACCTCGGAGGCAGGCATGGTAAAGGTGTACTTGCCGTTGCCCTTATCCGTAACCTTCACTTCATTGCCGTCCTCGTCTATGACGCTCAGAGTGGCAACTTCATAGCCGGCCTTAGGAGTAACGGTGATCGTTACCAAGGTTCCCTTGGAGGCGCGGGTAGGAGTGGTCTTTACTTCGCCGTTGGAGGTGTCCTCGGTCTCAACGGGATAGGTGGGGCTGGAAGAACCACCGCTGCTGGCGATAGGATAGATGGTGGTGGTGCAGACAGCCTCTGCCACACGCACAGATGTGCCAGCAGTAAATCCATTGTCTTCAGCCATGCTCTCATCATATGTAACGAGAATATAGCCGGTGGTGGGGATGCTGTTGTCACCGCCAACGGCATTCCACACTTCGCTGTTGGTGAGCGTTCCGGTAAAGGCAATGTTCATTTCCTCAGCCAGAATGCCAGCAACCCCTTCCGCGCTGAGCGTGGAATCACTCAGTCTTTCCACCGCATCATCTGTCAGCTGATATGTAGCACTGACGCCATTTTCAGTCTTCACAGGGTTGGTGCTGACTGCCTCATAGTTATTGGTTCCGGTAATTTCGAGAGAAACACCCTCAAGATCGCTCTCCGTCAGGGCATCTTTGAGGAGGGCATCTTCCAGATAGCAGGTAAACCGCAGAGATTCCAACCAATTCTCATTCACGCGAGCGGTATTGACCAGAGCCACAATTTCACTGGTTTCATTCAAAATCTTCAATGAAGCAGAGTAGCTCACATCATACTGCCCATTCGCACCGGTAGCAGAACCTTCAATCGCCAGAACTGCACCGCTGTAATCCGCCGCAGCCTGAGCACCAGGAATCAGTCCGACGGTCAAAACTGTCGCCAGCGCCATACTCGCCAGACGCTTCCACATTTTCCTCTTCATAATTTCTGTCCTCCTTCATTTGAGTATCCATACCCAAAAGAAATTTATTCATATGATAAACCATTTCTGGAGTATTTTCCAGTGTTTTAACAAATTTGTCATATTCAATATGATGCGTTTAAATTCAGATGCCGGACTGGAATCTCTTTGAACACATCCTGCCGATGTGTGGCTGCAATTGCAGCCGGCCAACGAGCCGTCAGACTGTTCCACACCTGCATCTCCGTATCCCGATCCAGTGCGGACGTGCTCTCATCCAGCAGAAGGACCTGGGCGCCGGAAAGCAATGCCCGGGCAATGGTGATCCGCTGCCGCTGGCCTACCGAGAGTCCTTCCCCGCTTTCGCCTACCAGCGTATCCAGCTTCTGGGGCAAGTTGTCAACAAAACCGCACTGCGCCAGTTTCAGCGCCGCCTGCAGCTGCACCTCTGTGGCCTGAGGACAGGCCAGCAGAAGGTTCTCCCGCAAGGTTCCGGAAAACAGGACCGGTGTCTGGGGCACCAAGGCAAACAGGTGTCTGGTCGCCGCGGAACAGGGGAAACATCCCTGATCGGTCTCCAGCACAATTTCCCCTTTCTGAGGTCGATAGAATCCAAGAATCAAGCGGTACAAAGTACTCTTTCCGCGGCCGGAACTGCCGGTCAGGCAGGTCCATCCGCTCAGATCCACGCTGGCACTCAGATTTTGGAAGACCGGTCGTTCCTCCCCCGGGTAGCAGAAGGTCACATTACGAATGTGTATGGCCTTGCACACAGCCCCCTCCGGCGGGCACTCTCCGTCCGGTTCGTCCGCCAGGTCCCACAACTCTAATACACGGTCCTCCGCCGCGTCCACAGCCGCAAGCCGGCTGTGCAAGCCACTCAGACCCGCCACCGGTGTACGAAAAAGATTGGCCAGTTGGAGCAGGGCCGTCAGTCCGCCGAAGGTAAGCCCTCCGGTGCCAATGGCTACGCCGCCCCAGATCAGAAGGGCGGCGGATGCCAGCTGGACAAGCACGGAAAATCCCGTGCTTCCTCCCAGGGTCACCAGGCGCAGCCGCGCCCGGTCCTGTCTCCAGCGCTCCTGATATGTACGCAGGCGGCGGCTGCCCTCCACGGGGTCCACCGCACTGCGGCGCAGCTCCAGGTGCTCCAGGCTCTCCTGCAATTCAGAGGTCAGCCGGTCTCCGCTGGCCAATACGGCCTTGTGTTTCCGCTTCAGGTACCCTCGGAGCACGCTGGCCACCGCCATTGCCAGGCAGCCTGCCGCCAGCACTACCCCTGTAATCATGGGAGCCAGCACGGCCAGTGCAATCATGGCCCCGCCCAGCCGGATCAGCTGGCCCACCGTAGCTGGGAAAATTACGGTATAGCGCTGACACAGCATGCGGCAGTCGCCAATCAAGCGGCTGAAGATCTGTCCGCTGTGATACGGCTCCAGACCGGCGCAGTCCTTTTTGCCCAGCCGTTGCATGCTGATTTGCTGGAGCAGCAGCAGGCCCTGATCGGTCAGGCGCTCTGACCAGGCATTGGTGATCCCGTTCAGCACAGGAATTCCTACGGCCAGCAGCCCCAATGCCACGCACCAGAGGGTAAAGCGGCTCCCCAGTCCCATGGCGCTGTCCAGCACCTTCTGGCTCACCAGCGCCAATGCTACCAGCAGCACGGAAGAGAGCGCGGTCAATCCGCTCAGCACAACACCTTTCCGCCGCCAGGGTTTCAACAACTCCTTGAGCTGCTTACGGGAGGTCTGACACACGATCCTTCCTCCTCCCCACGATGCGCCGCAGCCGGCGATACACTCCGCTCACCAGCCGCCGGACCGGCCGCACCGCCAGCCAGAATCTCCAGTACAGGCCATAGACAGGGTTGGCGCACTCCACCCAGCCTCCCCGCCAGGTAAAGGCCAGCGCTTTGGCGATCACGCAGTCCCGTCCCACACCCTGCTCCAGGATGCACTGGGCATCTCCGCAGCAGGTGCAGCTGGTTTCAGTCACAGCAGTGATCCGATGGAGCACATACGCACCCGATGGTCTACGGTAGAGGATCACATCCCCGCGGCGTAGACATTCTGCCGGGGCAAGGCGCACCTTGCTTTTCCCGTCCCACAGCATGGGTCGCATACTGCGGCCGGTGGCAGTCAGTTCCGCCTGCCCGCCGGAGCATATGACTTCCTCCAGCAGGGGAGAAAGGTCCGCCATTGAGATGATGCGATCCACTCCAAATCCCCTTACTGTCCCAGCAGATCGCCCAGGTCCACGGATCCATCGGGGCCGATCTCGATTACATTCCGGGATTCCTCGTACTCCTCTTTGGCTGCATTGTACCAGGTATAGAAGTCGGAAACGCTGTCAAAGCGGTAATACAGTGCCTCCTGCTCTGCCGGAGTCATGGCCTGGTACTCCTCCCAGGTATAGTCCTCTGGGGCCTTGTCCGGCGTGGTGGTACCGCCGGTATTTCCACCGGTACTTCCGCCAGTACTTCCTCCGCTACTGCCGCCGGTGGAAATGGACTCACCCTTCTGGATCTTGCGGGCCTCGGTCAGTTGCCGCTGGGTAAAGACCCCGTCTTCAATCAGCTGATCGGACAGCGTCTTATCCACATCTTCCATGTCGGCGGACAGAGCGTTCCAGAATACCTCTACCGCGTCACCCCGGGTAAAGGTGCCGTTATCCGAATCGGCATCGGTCAGTCCAACCTGCTTGGCCAGCGCATACGGCTTGTCCCAGGTAAAATCAGCTGCCTCACCGCTGTCCTCATAGCCCAGAGCCCGCAGCGTCATAGTGAGGAACATGGTCTCCGACAGCTCCATGGTGCTGCCAAAGCGGATGCTGGATACACCGTTGCTCAGTCCCTCGGACCAGGCACAGCAGACATAATCGTCCGCCCAGTCGTCCACATCCTGGAAGGGATGAGCGGGCGCCTTATCGGCCTCGTCCTCCAGGCCCAGCATACGCACCAGCATGGTGACGCCTTCCACGCGGGTCATCTGGCGGTCCAGTTCAAAACCGGAGCCGGTTCCCAGAAACAGCTCCAAGTGATTCAGTGCCTCTGCCGTATTCTGCTGGGTACTGCTGTACGCCGCCGCAGGCATGGTAGTTGCAGGAACCGCAAGCAGCGCCGCGGTAAGCGCCATAGAAACTACTTTCCTCATAGCACGACCTCCTGTGTTTTCTATGTTTGTTCCGCGTACCGGGACAGGCCGGAGTCTCTCCGGCCCATCCCGCGGCGCGGAGCGCGCCGGGTCATTCCGTCAGGCAGTTGGCCTGACGCAGAATTTCCAGAAATTCATCCAAATCTTGCTCCGCCTGGACCGGATCCACCTCATAGGTATCGGTGAGGGCAGAAATCAGTTCCGCTCGGCCGCCCCCCTGCTCCAGGGTCCGCCACAGCAGGGCCCCCGAATCATTGAGGCTGATCATCCCGTCAAAGTCCACGCAGGCGCGGCCGGCGGGGACCACTACCCAGCTGCCAGCCACCTGACGGAGCATAAAGCCTTCTTTGAGTTTCATCCAAACCGCTCCTTTGCCGCCCGGGTCATGGTATCCCGGCACAGTACAGCCGTCTCCTGGTTGGGCGGGCCGCTCATTTCAAAAATAGGGATCTCGGTCACCAGCCCTTCCACCAGAGGAAGCAGCCGGTCCATCTGCCGGGGCCAGAGCTGATAGAGGGTCTGGCTCATCAGGCTTCGGATGGCTTCCAGCGTCTCCATGGGATGGATCTGGATGTTAGCATCGTCCCGCTGAAGGAAGCAGATCCCACCCAGGGGTACCTTCCGGTTCTGGTTAATGCCGTCCTTGCCGCACCAGGGCGTGCCATAGGCATACCAGCCCTCCTCCATGCGGCGGAGTGCCGGTTTGTCGTCATTGAAAATCACCGCGCCGAATTGGTCTCGCCACAGCCGGGTACGGGTGGACTTTCCCGCCCCACAGGGGCCGGAAAACAGGTAAGCCCGTCCCTCATACTCCACCGCCGAGGCGTGGAGCATTAGGCCGTGAAAGCCCAGCAGTCCAACGTAAAACTGAATGCCAGACTCCATATAGGCCATGTAATCTCCATTCAGTGTGGGCCAGGCTTCCGGGCGGTAGCCCTCCCGGCGGATCACAATGTCCGGCGGGAGGGCAGATTCCGTCCGGTAGTCCCGGCAGCGGCGGTCCATACCGTCCGCCGCCGGGATTTCCACCAGGAGTTCCGCTACTTGACAGAGCATGATCAGTCCAGCTGGTAAGAGCTCTTGTCGTTCAAAGCATCATCATTGGAAAACGGTATGACACCGGCTCCGCCACCGACAGTTGGGTCGGAGGTCAAATTCAGGTCTGCACCTCCGCTCATCAGTTCTTCTTCCAGCCGAAAGGACAACACCTGCGCCTTCGGCTTTTCATATGCTGTTTTTTTGCTCATACTTCTGTCCTTTCACAATTACTCCCCAAGATTCAAGGAGTAGGTCATTTGCTCGGATTCAGTACCCACCGACGGCACACTATCCACTGCGGGAGTAACTGTCATAGTCCGTTCACCCAACAGATTCGTGTTAGTAACATTGAGATAGAAGCCCAGTTGATCCTGCGTATACTGGCTGCTCACTACTTGATCAGCAATCCAATGGATAAACTCGCTGTTGAAGCTGAACCAGGACTCACTCGCCGTTTGGCCGGAGAATTGATATTTGCTCTTAACTGTTATGCCATGATTCTCATTATCGGTCGTCAGCAACTCCCAAGCTTCCTCATTGGTAAAGGTAAGCTTAAACCAGAACTGCACGGTATTGGCCGTTCCAGGCTCATACGTCCGCAGAGTGGTCAGCTGATAGGTATACAGCCGATAGCCGCCAGCAGTGCTGTCATAAATGGGCAGGCTGGGGTTATCTTTCTGGATGGTATAATACTCTGCGGGAAGCTTCAACAAGCCTTCACCCTCGGTGGAATCCACGACCTTGCCATAGGCGGTAAACTCGCTTCCGGTCGCATCAAGCTCATGGCCAGCCAGGTCCAGGGTTACGCCGGCGGAAACATGAATGCCACTTGCAGCTATATCCTTCAGCAGCGCAACGGTACCAGCTTTGGCCGCGTTGGCCGCATCAAGCATAGCATCCAGCGTACCGGCCTCAAGCGTTTCGCCATTGGTCCAGGTCGCCTCATACTCCTCTGCCACATCGACGGTCCAGTAATTGTCGCCGGTCGTGTTCTGGCTAGCCTCATAATACGGGGCCAGGTAGTCCTTATTCGGCTCCTCAGAGAAGCTGCCGCCGGAGATGGAGATGGTGGCACTGGTAGTCTCACCCTCACTGGGCTCCTGAATACCAACCGCACCGGTAAATTTGCCGCCGGAGATGGTAACCGTACCCTCAGCCGCATCCTTGCTGCTCTCTGTACCATTATGGGTAACCGCAAAGGCATAACCCGTGGTAACAGAGCCATTGTTGTTCATGCCAGAATCGACAGGAGTACCCGTGGCAGTCAGGCAAGTATCATCACCGCTGATGGTCACGTTGGTAAACTTCACTTCCACAGCGGTATTACCTGTAATCGTGCTGTTCTCAATAATCAGGTTCTGGAAGCCCTGGTCAGGATTTTCAGCATTGGTACCGTTATTGGAGACATAAATGCCTGTTCCGTTCTCACTCTCATCTGTAATGGTACTGTTCTTAATGGTGATCGTAGTACCGCCAAACGAGCCGTTTTGATATACACCGAAATACTTGGATGTAATGGTTGCACTGTCAATATTAATGGTGTTTTTAGGTCCCTGGCTCCAAACGGCTATATCTTGAGAATGAATGGTTCCGTAGACATTGATGGTTGCATTTCCCTGCTCAAGCAGATTGTTGGTCGCCGTGATACCAGCCGCACCGGCGTTAATCGTCGCGTCGTTTGCAAGTGTAACCGTACTGCTCGTCAGGCCGAACACGCCGTTTTGGGATGCACTCAGTGTACCGTTTTCCAGGGTAAAGGAACTTCCGGTGTTGACAATAAATGCATAATCCGCCGTGGAGCTGATGGTCTTGTCATTCAGATTCAGCGTAATATCCTTAGAAATAATAACTCGGTCAGTCAGTTCAACATTTTGAAGCAGTTTGATGGTATCTCCGGATTGAGCCTCTTTCAGAGCCTCTTCCAGAGTATCATACTTAGTGCTGCCGATCTGAGCCACCGGGCTCTTGACTATGCTCACAGTGCGGTCGCCATTGCGCTGTTCCTCGTATCCATCGGCGATGATAATATCGCTTTTGATCCACCCCGTAGCAGTATCATTTTGCATATTGTATTTGCCGCCATAGAGGGTGATCTTTCCGTACAGAGTGTGTTCATACCATATTCCATCATTGAAAGCGTTGGCCTCAATGTAGGGGGTCTCGGGAGTGCCGTGGATCGAAACGGTACCACTGGCATTGTTGATACCGTAAGCGGAGTTATACCGGCCCTGGTTTTCAACGGTGATTTTTCCGCCGTTCACTGTGGTCTGGCAATTGTTGCTGTTGTAAATGCCGTACACATCCCAGGATTCGCTATATTTGGAGTAACTATTCAGTCTGCGCACCTCGATGGCGCCGCCATTCATGACCACCGTGGTACCACTGCTATACACGCCATACAGCGGCTTCTTCGAGTTTGCGCTGCCGGTCAGCTTCAGGGTACCAGCCTCCAGGGTAAACTTGCCAGTATCATACCCATTATAAAGGATGCTCGTACGTGCGCTGTCATGAGAGCCGTTCTCAGTCACCTCGATGGAGCCATTCTGGCCCTCGCTGGTGTCCGTAATGGTCAGCTCGCCATAGTTCATGATCAAATTGAATCCTTCTGTATTAGTGAACTCTGCGGTGATCTTGTAGCCGTTCAGGTCCAGGGTCATGGACTGGTTGGCATCAATCATCAGCGCATAGTCCTGCCCCGCGACCGCCTGCAGATTCTCCACATTCGCCAGCAGCTTCACGGTGCCACCGCTTGCCTTAGCAGCGTTGACCGCCTCGATCAGGGACTCGTACTTCTCACCGCCGACGATCTCGGCCACGAAGGCCTCTTCCACAACTACCCAGTTACCGTCCTCGTTCTGCTCAGGAGCATAGCCATCAACCAGATAGGTGTCGTCGGGCTCCTCAGAGAAGGTACCGCCGGAGATGGAGGCTGTGCCGATATTGTCGGCATCGTAGCGATCCACGATTAGCTTCTGTTCCTCAGTCGCAGTAGTAAAGGTACCACCGGTAATCACCAGTTCGCCCACAGAAGTGGATGCGTTCTGCCACGAAGATGTAAACAGGACTGCATAGGCAGTATCTTTTGTCGCAAACGTACCGTCGTTGATGGTGGCCTTGTTCCAGTTCATGATGACATACTGTGCAGAATTGGTAAACGTACCGCCGTTGATAGTCAGCGTGCTGTTGACATCATTTTTAACTGTATTAATGCCTCCATCAAACGTTCCGCCATCGATGGTCAGATTCCCCATTACACCGCTCTTGCTGTTACAGATCATGCTGGAGAAACCGCCCTTGTTCTTTACAGTGACACCGTTTTCAATGATCATGGTACCATCGTTCACAATGGTATACCAGCTGTTTCCGTTAGCGCCGGTCAAAGTACCTGCTTCCAGAGAGCGCTCAAAGGTGCCGCCGCTCAGTTTCACAGTACCATTGTTTACCAAGGCACCCTTCCCGTGGGTAACGTTATCCACCGTGCCGGTTTTGGCTTCGCTGCTATCGGTGATGGTCAGCGTGCCGTTATTGACAATAGTATGATCGGAATCATTGGTGATCTTGTGGCCGTACAGGTCCAGCGTGATGTTCTTGCCCGCGGGCACCACCACATCCTCGGTCACATCGGCCAGCAGGGTGATGGTATCATTGTCGCCAGCAGCGGCAATGGCATCCGCCAGGGTGACATAGCCGGTCTCACCGATCCGGGCCTCAGCCTCAACCACGGTGTAGATGGTGTTACCGCTCTCATCTTTGGTGGGAGTCGCGGCATACTCGGGCGTACAGAAATTATCAGCGGGGCTTTCCGTATCGCTGTTGGTCGGATCGTAGTTCTTAAAGGTACCGCCAGAGACATAGAATTTCGCACCTTCGTTGTCCTGGAGGTTCAGCAGCCACACACGTCCGTCAAATTTCGCGTACGCGGAGTACTCACCGCCCTTGATGTACACTTTGGCGCTCTCGCCGGCGCGTACACAAACCAATCCCGCATAGAAGTTGCCATTCTCAATGGTCAGGGTAGCATTCCCGTCCACACCGATCATTTGGCCGCTGCTGTCAGCGTAGTCATCATTGAAGGTGAAGCCGCCGTTGCCGGTGATGGTGACATTGGAGCTGCCGTTGAGCAGAATGGCGCCGCCGTTGTCGGAAATCTTGCCCAGTGTAATAGTCTTCCCGGCCATATTCAGGGTAAAGGTTTTGTCGGTGATGGTCAGCTGATCGTCCTGCACAAAATCACACAGCAGGGTAATCGTGCCGCCGTTTGCAACATTGCTGATGGCTTCCGTCAGGGAGGTGTACTGGACATTGCCGACCTCGGCGACCTTGACCTTGGCAATCTCAAAGCTGCCATCCGCGTTCACAACCGCCTCAAAGCCCTCGGCTACATAGGAACTGCCCTCGCCCTCAGGATTATCGCTGGGATCGAAGCAGAAGGAACCGCCCTGAATGCTGATGTTGGCAGAATCGTCCCTCCAGTTGGCATCGATGGCATTCACCACATACTTTGCCTGTTCAGGCTTAGTCTGGGCCACCGTTTCAGCCAGCTTAAAGGTACCATCCAGAATGGTCAGTGTTCCCTTTTCTACCTGGATCGCCGTGGGGGCACCTGTAAAGGTACCGTTTTCAATGGTCAGCTGGTTCTTGGTGGAGGTGGTCATATTGATGCCATAGGAAGTATTGCTCCCCAGTTCTGTATCAATGGTACCGTTGCCAGTGATCTTGATATTGGCACCACCACTAATAGAAAACATCACGGGAGTCGTGCTGAGTGTCTGATCGGCATAATTCTGATCCCAGGAAATCGTCTTGCCATTCAGATCCAGAGTCAGATTAGGCTTGCTTACTCCACTAATGGTAATAGCACTCTTCAGACCCGTTCCGGTTGTAGTGGGTGTCAGAGTGGTATTCATCAGCAGCTTGACGGTATCTCCGTCCTTGGCCGCGTTGATGGCCGCGCTCAGAGAAGTGTACCAGTAGCCGTTGATCTCGGCCACATGAGGGCCGTTCTTGACCACGACCCAAAGATCACCGGACTTCTGCGTGGTATAGCCCTCTTTGCACCAGTGAGTCACTTCCTGGGCAAAGCTGCCGCCGGTAAGGGTGATGGTGCCGGTGTTGGTAATAGTGCAGGGGTAGGTGCCCTTGGAAATGGTCATGGTGCCGCTGTTGGTGATGCTGTCGGTAACCTTGGCGTAGGTGTAGCTGGTGGCTACCATCGTAGCGTTCTGGTTATTGACAACAGACTTCACCTCATGGCCCAGATTCAGGTTGCCGTTGTTCACCACTTCCGTGCCGGTCATGGCGTAGGAGATGATCTTACAGGTGCCGTTGTTGGTAATCTTTCCAATGGTGCAGTTGCCAGAATTGTAGAAAGTCACATTTTTGCCTTCGGGTACTGTGATCTCCTCCACATCGGCCAGAATGTAAACTGCGGAAGCGGTTGTGCCCTCGCTTGCATCTTTCCACAGCGCATCCCAGCTTGTATAGCCCACGGTGCCGAGCCGGGCCACATAGGTGCCGTCCACCACATGATAGTAGCCGTCCTGCTGCAGTTCGTAGATCTTGCCCTCAGGCAGATAGGCCGCGGAAGGCTGTACGGAGAACTGACCGCCGGTAACTTTACCGATGGCCGCCTTCACCGCACCGTTGAAGGTACCGCCGGAGATGGCAGTGTTGTTGCTGGAACCTCCGCCCACAGCATAGCTGGTGCCCTTGCCGTTGGCCTTGAACGTGCCGCTGGAAATGGTGACCGGAGTGGTGTTGCTCCCTCCGTACACGCAGACGACAGATTTGGTATCCGGAACTGCGCTGCCATCCACGGTCACTTCCGCGAGGTTTACTGTGGCGCCGCCACTTGCATAAACGCCGTAAAGGCTTGTACCAGCGGCCTCAGCATCAAACGCGATGTTCACACCGCTGATGGAGTGCTGGCCATTATACAGATAAAGGGCATAAGCGTAACTCCCGAGGCTCGGAACCTTCACCGTACCGCCGGTCATAGTCACTGCGGAAGTTTCTCCGGTAGCGCCGATCACATGGCCCCGGTTGCTGGAGATAGTACCGCCGGTCACTGTCAGCTTGCCATTGGTGTAGACATAAATACCCTTGCAGGAAGTGGAGTTGTAGCTGGTAACGAAGTTCAGTGCGCCGCCAGCTCCGCTGTCCTGAATGGTCAGGCCTCCCTTTTCCACCTTGAAGACATACTGGGCGGTGCTGTTCCAGGTCACAGTCTGGCCGTTGAGGTCCAGCGTGATGGCCTTGCCGGTAATGACATAGGTTTCGGTCATGTTCACAGTAGCAGGGGCAAGGAGCTTAATGGTCTCGCCTTCCTGAACTTTGTTCAGGGCCTCACTCAGAGTGGCATACTTGTTCTCACCGATCTGGGCAACATAGGTGGTCTCCGTTACCACACCCCAGGTGCCGTCTTCGTTCTGCTCAGGCTTAAAACCCTCGGCGAAAAATTCTTCGCTAGGCTTAGAGGAGAAGGTACCGCCGGAAATGCTGGCTCCGCCCTTGGCATAAGCCGTGTTCTCCACTGTAATAGCAGTCTTTGCCGCATCGCCGCCGATAAAGGTGCCGCCCTTGATCATGACGGTGGACGCTTCACCGGCGCCGCTGTCGGGGGGAGGATTGTCATTGCCCACCAGCACGGCGGTCTTAGAAACGGACTGGAAGGTACCGTCATGGATGGTAACCGCAGTCTCATAGGACTCGCCGGTAAAGTATCCGGCATAGAAGGCACTTGCTCCAGTGGTATGCACATCACAAGCCACAGTCTCATAGACGCCGTTATGAATGTCAGCCGTACCGCCGATCACAGCCAGGCCGCCCTGAACGCCCGTGACCTTCACGCTGTCTGCGGCAGTGCCCTGGATCTTCAGGTAGGCATTTTCAGAGCTCTCGCCGCTGCGGACGGTATAGCCCCATTTGCTGCCATCGCAGGAAGAGCAGGAGGTGTTCTTGAAGGTACCCGCGGTGATGGTCATGTTACCACGATTTTCAACGGCGGGGTAAGTCTCATTCTCATAGTAACCGCCATTGATGGTGGTGGTAGTATTCACCTCAGTACCAATACAGCCGCCGCCGCCATAAATGGTGGGATTTTCAAAGGTAGCGGTACCGCCATTTCTGTTGTAGAAGGTGCTGGCATTGGACTCTTTCAGGTTCTTATAAGTGCCGTCCACAACATTGAGGGTACCGAAGTTGTTGACAGCGCCGTAGCCGTTTGCACCGGCAGCGGTCACGTCAATGGTACCATTGCCAGTAATGGTGAGCGTACCATTGTTGGTAAATACGCGGGTGGAGAAGCCCTCACCAGCGGTAATCGTGTGGCCCTTCATATCGAAGATCACATTTTTAGCCTCACCAATGGTGATGGGAGCAGACACCGCAATATCCTTCAGCAGGGTGATGGTTGTCTTCTGGTTATCTTCCACCGTAGCAAAGGCGGCTTCCAGGGTGGGATAGGTCTGCTCGCCGATCTGGGCCACGCCGGCGGGCGCAGGGGGAGTCTCCTCCTTCTTCTCCACGCTCCAGTTGCCGTCGGCATCCCGCTTAAGCTCATAGCCAGCAGCCAGGTAGTCCTCGGGAATCGCTCCACCGGGGAAGGTGTCCTCGGTGAAGCTGCCGCCGGAGATGGACACATCTTCCACCGGGCTCATTTCGTTGCCGCCGATGCCGGCGGCGCCGGTGCCGCCGGTGGCGTCCACGGTGCCGCCGGTGATCTCAATGCTGTTGCAGCTGGGGATGGGCTGATAACTGTCATCGATATTTATGCCGCCGCCCGCGCCGATGCCGACGCCGCCGCGGAGATCGCCGGCGCCTCCAACGGCGGTAACATCGGCGCTGTCGCTGATGGTGATGCTGTCGCAGGGGCCCTTGCCGCCGGCGCCGATGCCGGCGCCGCCGTAGCTGCTGCCAGTACCGCCGGTGGCGGTGACTTTGGCACCGCCGCTGATGGTGATGCTGCCGCAGTCGTCCTGCCCGCCGGCGCCGATGCCCGCGCCGGCAAAGGTACCGCTGTTGCCGCCGGTGGCGTGAACCTCGGCGCTGCCGCTGATCTCAATCGCGCCTACCGCCGCGCTGGTGCCAGAGCCGCTACCGATGCCGGCCGCGCCCGAACCGCCTTCGGCGGTGACGTCGCCGCCAGTGATGGTAATGCTGGCCAGAGCGGCGTCAGGGGCGGTACTGTAGCCAGCGCCGATGCCCGCGCCGCCGTAGGTGTCGTCGCTGCCGCCGGTGGCGTTCACGGTACCGCCGTTGATGGTGATGCCCATACCCGCGCTGCTATAACCGGCGCCGATACCGGCTGCTTTGCTGCCGCCGGTGGCGGTGATGTCGCCGCCGTTGATGATGATAGCTCCGCCATTGGTAGTGTTGGCATAGCCGCCGCCGATACCGGCCGCGTCGCTGCCGCCGGTGGCCTTCACGGTGCCGCCGTTGATGGTGATGGTACCGCTTGTTCCTGTGGCGGACTCGCCGCCGCCGATGCCGGCGCTGGCGCCGGTGGCGGTGATGTCGCCGCCGTTGATGGTGATGTCGCCATGGGCGCACAGGTTCCTATTCTGGTCCCTGTCATCCGTGCCGCCGATGGCCGCAGAGTCGTATACCTGATAGGCCCCTGCCGTCAGCTTGCCCGTTCCTCCGCTCTGCCCATAAATGGTCAGGCTGTTGTCATACGTTACGCCGATGCCTTTAGTGGCGTTCAGCTCCGCGCCGTCCGCCAGAATCAGGTTCACGCTGTCGCTGACCTCAACACGGTCATCCAGGGTCACCGTACCAGTGACCACATACCAGCCATTCGACCAGGTGGTGGTATCGGCTGCTACGGTCGTGTACTCTGCGCAGGTTTGCGTCCGCCCGTCTTCATCCACATAATGCACAGAGTTCTCTGTGCCCGCCACCAGCGTGCTTACCGGCGTCTCGCCTTCGTCGGAACTGCTGTTCCCCGTGTTTACAGGCTCTGCCAAATTTGTCTCTGCCGGGGCGGTGTCTACCGTCCCCTCATCTGCTGCCAGTGCGCTTACAGGCAGCATGGTGAGTAACATGCAGAGTGTCAGCAGGACGCTTACTACTTTTCTTCCTACTTTTTTCATGCAGTTTCCTCCTCACTTCTTCTAATGCGCTGTATCTATATTATAATTCTTCCCGCTTTGAACTCACATCCTCCGCCCGGCGGCACAGGAGACGCGCCTGCCGCCATCCCAACTGCCGGGCCAGAACCTTTACAGCAGGCCCCAGATTGGGTGGACGATGGTGGAGACTGTGGCAGTCCGACGCCAGCAGAAAAATCTGTCCACGCTGGAGCATCCGCAACGCTTTCCTGCGAGAGAAGAATTTTAACAATATATTGGCACTTAACTGTATGGGAACACCCAACCGAAGTAATTGCTCAATCTGCTCCTTTCGCTGCCTGTCCCAATAGCGGTCCAGGTGAGCGATGACCGGGATAAACCGGCCCCGGCCCAGCAGATCATAGAGCTGGCTGATCATCTGGTCCCTCCACGGCGTAAAGGGCAACTCCAGTAGAAAATAATTGCTTTGGCCAAGGCAGAGATCCTTTAGTTCCTCTCTGTCTGCCAGATTCGGCATCCAGGCCACTTCTGCGCCCAGCTCCCACCGGGGCAGCACCGCCCGCTCCCGTGCCGGCAGCTGCGATGCAGCCTGCTCCAAACGGGAAAGGGCCTGACGCCGCCGGCACAAAAAGGAAGATACATCCTCCTCTTCCCGGTAAAAATGAGGGGTAAAAATGACCCTGTCCACACCCTGGTCCCATTCCATCCGGAGCATCTCCAGGCTGGTTTCCACATCCCGGGCTCCATCATCCATGCCGGGAAGAATATGGGTGTGTAAATCGGTCATTCCGTTTTCCCTCTCTCTTCCGGTTCCGGTTCTCGGCTGGAGGGAGGACTGCTGTAGCCGTAGCCGTAGCCATACCCATAACCGTAGCCATATCCCTTATACTTCTTGTACCTTCTGTACTTTCCAGAACCATAACCGCCGCGCTCAGAATCCACTCCGTTCAGAACGTAGCCCAGGATTTTGACTTTGGCATATTCCAGCTGTTCGACAGCATCCTGAACGCTTCCCTTCTCCGAGTGTCCGGCCCGCACCACAATGAGCACGCCGTCGCTGCGGGAAGCCAGCACCACTGCATCGGTCACCATATTGACCGGCGGCGTATCGAGAATGACGTAATGGTAGACCTGCCGCAATTCCTCCAGCAGCGCCGTCATCCGCTTGGAACCCAAAAGTTCCGAGGGATTCGGGGGGATCTCTCCCGATGTCATAACGCTCAGGTTGGGTACTTTGGTGGGAAGGATGGCCTGCTCCAGCAGCGTGTGGTCCACCAGGACATTACTCAACCCCACATTTGCACCCAAGGAAAGCAGACTGGCCAGCTTGGGCCGACGCAGGTCGCAGTCAATAATCAAAACCTTACGATCCGTTTGCGCAAAGGATATGGCCAGGTTCACCGAGGTAATGCTCTTTCCCTCACTCATCATAGCGGAGGTAACCTGAATGATCTTGTTCCCCTCTTCTCCCGTCAGGGAAAAGATAATGTTGCTGCGCAGCGTCTTGTAGGCTTCCTGGGTAAAAAAGTCATCCTTTTGCGTCAAAAGATGCTTACGCTCCTCTAAAATAGAGATATTTTCTGTATTTCGCTTTTGAGTCCGTTTGGACACATGCGCACCGCCTTTTTTCTTCTTGACTGAAATCATCATGCACCCTGTCTCTCTTCCTCAACCGTATATACCAGCGCATTCTTCTGTACGCGCATCCTTATCGTTTCTGGCCCTTGCCAGAAGTAAACACCGGGATACGCCCCAGTACAGGCAAGTCAGAGATCTCCAGCAGATCTTCTTCCTTTTTGATCCGTACATCCAGAAAATCCCGAATAGTAAGAAGGGCCACAATCAGGACAGCGCCAACCGCCGCTCCCATCATTACATTCTTCCGGTAGTTGGGAGAATAGGGGGCGCTGGGCACCTTGGCATAGTCTACAATCTTAGTAGAACTGCCTTCCACAAAATTCTCAATCTCCCCAGGCGCCACCTCTGCCACCGCATTGGCAATCAAGGCAGCCATTTCAGGATCCGGATGAGAAATATAAACATCAAAAAGCTCCGTTTCGCCCACCTGTGAGGCAGACATAATGGAACGGATGTATCCAGCGGATATATCCATCTCCATGCTGTCCGCCACTTTTTCCAGTACGGTATCGCTGCGGATAATGTTGACATACGTGCTGACCAGCTGCTGAGAAGCAGTCAGGTTGCTGCCGGAGACATAGTCAATCTGCTGTCCGCTCTCGATATTATTGACGTAAATAGTCACTCCAGCCTGGTACATAGGGGTTACAAAGTTTGCCGTGTAGAAATACATAGCGCCCCCGCCCACAATGGCACACAGCAAAATCAGCCACCATTTGCGCAGATAGAGGAACAACAATTTTGTCAGATCTATTTCCATGTTTTGCTTTTTTCTTTCTACCATTTCCTTGCTTGTCTCCTCACCCGTATTATTTTGCAAAATACACGCAGATTATATCAAATTTTACATATAACCTCAATCATGTATCTGCAAAATCAGGTAATCCTTTTGGAGCATCGAGTCTTTATTTTACAACACTTCACTGCCACCAAATTAAGGAACCGTTTAAGGCCTAAATCTATCTTGTCATTTTAGCACATAATTCCATTAAATTCAAGGTCACTCCGGCACCTTACCAAATCAAAGATCGCAAAAAACCCATTTTTCCCACATTATATAACAACAAACCTTATTTGTGGTATCCATTTGGATTTGTTGACTGCCACTTCCAAGAAGAGGCGCACATTTCCTCCAGATCATACTGCGCCTTCCAGCCCAGTTCTCCCTGCGCCTTCGCGGGATCGGCATAACAGGCCGCAATATCTCCCGGTCTTCTGGGGTCAATCACATAGGGCAGAGGCTTTCCACACGCTTTTTCATAGGCCTTGATCATCTCCAAAACGGAGTATCCTTTGCCTGTTCCCAGATTGCACACAAACAGTCCGCACTTGGTCTTCAGTTTTTGGAGGGCCGCAATATGTCCCCGAGCCAAATCTACCACATGGATGTAATCCCGCACGCCGGTGCCATCGGGCGTTGGATAGTCATTTCCATACACATGAATCTGCTCCAGCTTGCCTACGGCTACCTGAGCAATATACGGCACCAGATTGTTGGGGATCCCATTGGGGTCCTCGCCAATCATACCAGACTCATGGGCTCCGATGGGGTTGAAATAACGCAGCAGCGCAACATTCAAAGTAGGATCCGCCTTGCAGTAGTCCATCAGGATCCGCTCCACAAACAGCTTCGTGGTACCATAGGGATTGGTCGTTCCGCCAGTGGGAAAGTCCTCCCGAATGGGTACGCTGGCCGGATTCCCATATACCGTCGCAGAGGAAGAAAAGACAAAATCCTTCACTCCGTGTTTCCGCATGGCATTGAGCAATACAAGCGTACTCATCAAATTGTTGCTGTAGTATTCCAAGGGTTTGGATACGCTCTCTCCCACTGCTTTCAGACCCGCAAAATGAATGACGGCCTCGATCTCAGGGTGGCGGCAAAACACTTCCTCCACCTGGAGCGGATCACACAGGTCCGCTTTTTCAAAAGGCACCGGCTTTCCTACAATCTGCTCTACCCGCCGGACTGCTTCCTCACAGGAATTCACCAGATTGTCGGCCACAACGATCTCATAACCAGCCTGCACCAATTCTACACAGGTATGGCTTCCAATATAGCCTGCACCACCACTGACT
Source organism: Flavonifractor sp. An52 (assembly GCF_002159385.1). Classification (NCBI taxonomy): domain Bacteria; kingdom Bacillati; phylum Bacillota; class Clostridia; order Eubacteriales; family Oscillospiraceae; genus Flavonifractor; species Flavonifractor sp. An52. The sequence continues at coordinate 7,659 of NZ_NFIB01000034.1, read as the reverse complement.
AAAATCGACATAATAAAACCCTCCTATCTCCCACCGGCATCTAATTGGCCGGATCGCAACGCCGCAGAGTTTATCTGCATCTCAGACTGCATGTCCCTTCTCTTTGATCACGTCCACCACACGCTGGGCCAGCGTCTGGCACTGCTCCTGAGCAGGGGCTTCCACCATAACCCGAACCAGAGGCTCCGTACCGGACTCTCTCACAAGGATCCGACCGGTATTCCCCAGCTCATCTGCCACCGCAGCAACAGCGGCCTGAACATCGGGGTCTGCCTGGGCTTCCTGCTTATCCTTGACTCGCACATTGATCAGCACCTGAGGATAGACCGTCATGGCAGCCACAAGCTGACTCAAGGGCTGCTTCCGGGCCAGCATGGCCTCCATCACCTTCAGGGAGGTCAAGATACCATCGCCTGTCCGGGCATATTTGGTGAAGATAATATGGCCGGACTGCTCGCCACCAATGCGATGGCCGTACTTCACCATGTTTTCGTAGACATACTTATCGCCCACGGCGGTCTTTTCATAATTGATTCCCGCCTCTTCCAGTGCCTTGTACAGTCCGAAGTTGGACATCACGGTTGTCACTACCGTATTGGTGGTCAGCTTGTCCCGCTCTTTCATATAGCAGGCGTACAGATACATGATCTGGTCGCCGTCCACCAGGTTACCCTTCTCGTCTACCGCCAAGCAGCGGTCGGCATCACCGTCGTAGGCAAATCCCACATCCATGTGATTTTCCACTACATAGCGCTGGAGTCCCTCAATGTGGGTGGAACCGGCATCGCGGTTGATATTTGTGCCGTCCGGATTGGTATTGATGGTAAACACCTCCGCCCCAAGAGACTCAAAGACCTGGGGCGCAATATGCCAGGCGCTGCCGTTGGCACAGTCCAAAGCCACCCGCTTGCCTTTAAAAGAATATACGGCCAGCGAGACAAGGTAACCCATATAGCGGTTGCGGGCAGCCACTTCATCTACGATGTGACCGACCCGTTCCTCTGTGGCCATGGGCAGCGTTTCCATAAGCTGTCCATCCACCATCAGCTTACCGTCCAGATAGTCCTCTACCAGCGCAATAACGCTGTCCTCCATCTTCTCTCCTTCGCCATTGAGCAGCTTGATTCCGTTGTCATAGAAGGGGTTGTGGGAGGCGCTGATCATAACACCGCAGTCAAAATGATCGGTGCGGGTAACATAGGACACGGAAGGCGTGGTGGTCACGTGGAGCAAACCCACATCGGCGCCAGACGCCGCCATACCGGCGCTGATGGCATACTCCAGCATATAGCTGGAGCGACGAGTGTCCTTGCCTACCACAATACGGGCCTTATGCTCCCGGCCATAATACCAGCCCAGAAACCGGCCGATACGATAGGCATGATCGGTAGTTAAACCTTCACCGGCCTTTCCGCGAAAGCCGTCTGTTCCAAAATATTTTCCCATTCTTTTCACTCTTTCTTTATTGTTTATTATTGTTGTCAGGCTTTGCGCTTGATGATATGATCCTTGTCCTTATAAATGCTGTCCTCAGGCACAACGCCCCGGACGCAAGAGGTGGGATAGACACTGCTGCGGCGGCCGATCACTGTTCCCGGATTAAGCACCGAGTTGCAGCCGATCTCCACATGGTCGCCCAGGATGGCACCCATTTTTTTGCGGCCGGTCTCAATGGCAGTATCACCCTTGACCACTACCAGCGTCTTGTCCGACTTCACGTTGGAGGTGATGGAACCGGCACCCATATGGCTCTTATAGCCCAGGATGGAGTCGCCCACATAGTTATAGTGGGGGGTCTGCACATTGTCAAAGAGGATCACATTCTTTAACTCTACCGAATTGCCCACCACACAGTTGGCGCCCACCAGCGCGGAACCACGAATAAAGGCACAGTGGCGCACCTCGGTCTCCGGACCAATGATGCAGGGGGCACCCAGATATGCGGTAGGGGCAACGGTAGCACTCTTATGTACCCACACATGTTCGGCAGGCTGATCGTACTCTTCAGGAGAGAGTCCAGCCCCGAGAGAGAGAATCAGTTCCTTGATGCCGTCCAGTGCCTCCCAGGGGTACTGGAACTGCTTGAGATAGTCTCCCGCCATGGTGTGGGACAGGTCTAAAAGGTCGGTAATTGTGATGTGCATAAGCATCCTCCCACATTATCAGCACTTTTTTGTTCCATTTGTCGTTTGTATCAGTACAGTAGCTACTCTTTTACTATTGCCTCTTAATCTTCTTACCAATATGCTGAATAAATGCTGCCCGTTCCGTCCGTTCCAACACAATACAAGCATTGATTACTACACTGATCAAACCAGATATGCCACAGCCCAAAATAAGTGTAATCCAACTATCGCCTGTAATAATCTGCATAACTCCAAATGTAATTAGGCAGTTGATTACCAAACAAACGTTCCCCGTTACTATTTCTTTGTAGAAGGTGCTTTTTTTCACTCCAAGGCAATAAGCTCCGTATAACGGGGTAAAGATATAATTTCTCAACAAAGAGAAGCTTGAGCTAACTCCTGCAATTGCATATACACCAATATCTGTAAAATTCAGCAACAGAAAAACTGTTATTGTTGTAAGGATTCCTGTCGCTAAAATAACAAGAGAGTTCAGCTTAACTTTATTTGCGATTGTAAATATCGTAAATATAGAGTTGATACAGGAGCCGGCAAGCAGGGACATGACAGAAAGCAAGGACAAGATCTCCAGAAGGGTTGCATCCTGACTAGGCACCCACAACTGGAAAAAGCTCCGGCCGTAAATGATAAAAACCGCCATTGGAGCAATCATAAAAACACCCAGTACCTTGTTGCCCAATCTCGCGTATCTGACTACCCCATTGATGTCTCCCTTAGCGTAGCACTCAGTCATTGAGGGTGTAAATGGATAGTCTAACGTACCCCTTAAACTGGTGAACAAAGCAGGTATCGTTTTAGACAATGAGAGCGCACCCATTTCTGCAGATCCAATAAAAATATTAGCAATGAGCAGATCCAACCCATCCAAGAGAATGCTGCTCAACTTACTAATCAGATTCCACACTCCTGAAGCAGCTACATTTTTAATGGCGCCAAAGTCAAAATATTTCCGATGCACTTTTAGTTGTGGAAGGAACTGCTTTGTATAGTGCACGTTCCTGCTGGCAACATATACTCTTGCCAGCAATGAACCTAATACCAGAAAAACGACTTCCACCGAAAAGATTGAAAAGCCCACCAAAATAATGAGCAGCCGGATGGCTGAAGCCAAGATTTGATTTATATAGTATAGATTTAGCCGATTTGTAACGTAGGTTGCGATCTCAAATCTGGCCGTCAGTATCTCCAATAAAAATTGAACGAATACGATTGCAAAAGTAATCTTAACATCGGACACCAACGCCGCTGGAATGTCCAAAAATTTTTCCAGATTAAAAACTGCAATACACATAATCGGCGCCAATACTACGGCAATCAATATATTCGCAAAAAAGACCGACGTAAAATATTGGTTCGCCCCCTGATAGTCGTCGCGGTAGATACAGATAGATACAAAACGGCTTTCCATGGAGTTTAAAGCGACTGTAATCAGGGTGGCGTAACTCACAAAATTATTTGCCAGAGACACAAAGCCATACGCCTCACTCCCCAACTTTGCCACAATTATAGGAGTGATAAATAAGCTGATGCAAATTGATATGGCAAAAGATGCAACGCTAGCTAACATATTAAATAGGATTTGATTTTGTCTTTTTGGTTTTGACATATATAAGCAATGCCTTTCTCAAGTAGTGCTTTTATTGCGGAATATTAGTGTTGCTATTTTATGAGCAATATATATTCTAATTTTTTCCATCAAACAGGCAACACAAAAAATCAAAGCTACATCTACGAAAACAATTATAATCATAACAATGCCACTATGGGAAAATGCAGACGGATGTAGCCATTCCCATATGTACTCCCTTACATTTGGGTGGTCGTGAATTAAATATACTCCCAATGTTAATGGTGCAATCAAAGAGGTAATTCTACCCAGTTTGCTACTATAAGTAATTTTATGATTTAAGAATACCATAAAAAAACATACTGAGCTTAAAACCACTGTTACTGAATTGTAGGCGTACAGTAATGAGCGTCCATCTGGCGATAGAAAAACCGTTATACCAAGCTTATCTAATACAATTTGGCTTAATGTTATCACACATGTGAAGAGAATATAGCCCCATACCCATGGAATCTTTATAGAGAATCCGTACTTCCGAATATACGCCCCCACAAGATATAGGAACGCAAAGAACAGAGGACTTCTTATCTCAAAGTAAGTAAAATTCCGCCAGAAAAAAACATTCTGTAGCAGCACGAACACAGAGAACCACATTGCAAGCGCACATTGAAGTTTACGCTTTGGCATATATTCGATTGCTGCATTCAAAAAGGGGACCAATATATACATAAGAAGATAGGTGGTCATAAACCAGTAACGCTGCTGCGTAAACGGCAAAAATGACTTCACAACTTCCTTAACGTCTATAGTCTTGCTACCATTCAGTATAAAAATGACCGCAAACAAAAGCACAGACCAAAACAGCATCTGTCCCCACAGCAAAAATATGCGTTTAAATGAGAATTGCTTTTTGCTTAAAAAATATCCGCTGAGCAACACAAAGCAATTGACATGAACAACCAGAAGCGCTTCTATAAAATTTGCAATGTAGTACTCTATTGAAAACGGTGTAACTGTTTTCAATATTCCGCCATGATAAAGCGCATGCCCCGCCACAATCATAAACATAATCAGTATGCGTAGTACATCTAGCGAAATATTACGTTGCTTCATTCCCTCTCCCCGCAAATCTTCATAACTTCTCCGTATTTAATATTATTATCACATATCCGCTCCATTCCACAATCTTGCCGCAAATATTTAATCTGTTCGGGATGGGATAACAAATGCTTTAGCCCTTTATAAAGTCCTTCTGTACTATTCTCTACAATCCAACCAGTAACTCCATGTATCAACTGTTCTTTTATTCCTGAAACATCTGTAGCTAAGACAGCACACTTCAAGATCTTAGCCTCCACCGTTACCGTGGGGAATCCTTCCCATCCGGACGGCAGTACAAACAGGTCACAATGACGCATATACTGGTAAGGGTTTTCTGTAGTACCTTCCAATATAACATAATTCTCAAGCTGAAGCTGTCTAACCTTTTCTTCTATCTGTTTACGCTCCATTCCGGTTCCCACAACATGCCACTCAAAATGGAAACCGTCATGTTTCAGCTGCGACAGCACCTCCAAAAATCGAAGATATTTTTTTTGGGGGGTCATGCGGCCTACAGATAAAAGAGTTATATTATCAGAATTTATTTTTTGATATTCAAATTTCTCTTCAGCTGCTTTTTGGATCGCCTTAACGTCATAAAAATTATAAATCACGTGCGTCTTATCTGCCAAAACCGGATATCGGCCAATAAAACTTTCCTTTGCAGCCTGTGCAACACAGATAATACCATCCATCTTTTTATACCAGGGAATCATCTGATCGGTATGCTCTGGATGATCCAAGTTAGCCACATCTGTGTGGTACCACTGCAAATACTTGTTCGCTCGGATTGAAGTACATATAAATTCAGGAGACTCAATCTCTAGATAATTGATGGCCACATCAAATTGCAAATCTTTGTAATGCTTTTTTGCTAGTTTCTTTGCAAATTTTTGATATCCGACTACCATGCTGAATATTTTCTTTACGCATTTTTGCAGCTTTTTTGGTATGCTTTTTTCTTGAATAATATCTGCCAGCGAAGCGTAATACTTTTCAGTGTACTGTTTGCTGCATATGGCATGAAATGTAACTCTAGGATCAAACTGAGTTTTCAGGAGTCCTTTTTCATAGGTTTCCAGTATCTCCACCTCATGGCCCCTGGCCACAAGTTCGTTGGAAAAGCTCACTAAAACTTTTTCAGCACCGCCGAAAATCAACTGAGGAATTTGGATCAAAAACTTCATATGTTTTTTCTCATCTCATCATATTGTCATATTGTAAAAAACTCATAAGGTTCAAGTCTTTCTCACTTATGATTAAGTTTTCAGTACCTCCTATGGCTTCAAAGGGCCACTCAATTCCAATGTCCGGATCATTATACATAATCCCCGAGTCTCCCTCACCATAGAAAACTTCTGCACACTTATAGCTAACAACCGAATCCTCAATAACTAGATAGCCATGTCCAAAAAATTGAGGGACTAATATAGTTTTTTGATTTTCTCCTGTCAAATGAAAACCTCTCCACTGTCCATAAGTGGGAGATTGCGGTCGTAGATCCACAATTACATCATATACATGACCGCTCACACAACGAACCAGTTTTGCCTGCTGCTTGGATAACTGAAAGTGTATTGCTCGGATAACACCACGTTTTGAAATAGTATAGAATACCTCTTTTAGTTTATAATCAATTCCATTATCCTTAAACACATCTATATTATAGTCCTTAACGAAGCCACCACGGTTATCCGTCGCATAAAAAGGTTGAATTAAATACGCACCATTTAAATCTATCTCTTGAAACTCAAATTTTTGAACCATTTTTCTCCCTCTCTTAAAATTAGGTCACAAGCAATCGATAAGAAAAGCGTTACCAGTACTGCAGCACTAAACGTTAAAATACTGGCAACATTGGGACAATTTATTTTAATATATTGGATAATTAGTTGATGACCACCCATTATGATCAATGTGTGTTTCCCAAGTTTCATTAACCCTAATTTCAAGTGACAAAGACTTCTGACAGTACAAATAACTTTTTTCGATAAGAACACTATCAAAAAAATTCCAATAACACTTGTGGCATACAATATAAGTACAGATTTTCCATATTCCGCTTTATAGATATTAACATATCCATTGAACAAGGACAAACACAGGTACAGTGCACATGCAACTATTACACTAATCTTACCTTGCTTTTTATTTTTTAAAGTCTCTTTGACATCATTGTACTTTGTTCCCAAATAAAAAAACGGGTATAATATCATGCTAACATCAAGGTTATAATACATAGTAAACCTAGGTCTAGCTACTTCCCCTAAAACTACGCCCACAATAGCAATTAATACGACAATACAGAACCTAGTGCGTTTATTATAAATTTTTTGCACCAAATTATGTATCAAAAGTATTACTCCATACGCAGCCAAATACCATAGCGCTTCCACCGGATAAATGCCGTTTCTTGGAGACGCACCACCTATGATAATATTAAATACTGATTGCTTAAGATATATAATATTACCTTGCTCTTTAATTAAATACCAGATTATAATTGCAATTATTCCGATCAAAGAATAATCAAGTAAGTTTTTGAAAAAACGTTTTTTCCACCGATTTTGTTTATAAAATATACCGCTGCAAAACACAAAAAAAGGCATATGAAATGCATAAATAATGTTCCAAAGGACATTGTCTCTTGTAATAATATGGCCTGCAACCACAAGCAATATGCCGATCCCTTTTGCTACATCTAAATACTCTACTCTTTTTATCATTGTTAGCGCCGGGCGAAAACCGCCATTCCGGGCCGGGTGAAAATCGCCAATTTTGGCCGGACGAAAATCGCCAATCGTTATTTACAATTTGAGCAGTTCCTTTACACTGGGGGTATAG